>JAYVNY010000023.1:0-8995 GCA_043758205.1 Akkermansia sp. | reverse complement strand
TTGATGGGCGCACTGGGCGCTTTCGGCTGGGCCATCTTCAATTCATCCTCGACCTCGGCGGTGGTGGCGCCGGGCTTGGCCATGTTGCCGCGCCATCCGGCGATGCGCGCCTGGAGACCGTGATGCTCGGCGGTCTTCTTGTCACCGGACTTCATGTAGAACAGCGAAAGGTTGGTGTGAACGAGTTGTTCATTCGGTTGAAGTTTTTCCGCCTGGTGACCTTCGGCAATGGCGGTGGCGAAATCGCCTTTCCGATAATGACACATGGCCACCGAAAGCTGCGCGTCGAAATGATCCGGGTTCGCGGCGAGGATGGCGCGGAACTTCGCCAGCGCGGAGTCGAAGTCCTCCACCGTGTAGTCGAACATCGCGTCGTCATACTGATCCTGCATTTCCATGCGCGGACGCTAAGCCACGAAAGCGCGGCCGGGAACAGCATTTCGCGAGGCCAGTCCGCGCAACTGGAGACGCGAAAGAAATCCGACTGACCTGCCGATGAGTCATGGAGACATGACGACCATTGATCTGGCCAGTTCACCCTTGGCTCCCGTCCAGCCGGGAAAAACTTTTACGCCCCGGCACGACGCGCTGGATGGTGCGCTGACGCCCGGTGGCCGTGAGTCCGTGCTCGCGCGGCAGAAATTTTATGACGAGCGCGTGGCGGGGCGCCCTGCCGAACTTCAGCGCCAGTATCATCAACTGCTGAAAAACTATTTCGGGTTCCTCGTTCCCCCCGGTCAGCGCGTGCTGGAAGTCGGCTGCGGTCTCGGCGATTTGCTGACCAGCGTTAAACCTTCGCGCGCCGTGGGCGTTGATTTCAGCACGCCGACCGTGGAAGTCGCGCGGGCGCGTCATCCGCAGATGGAGTTTCACGTCGCGGACGCGGCGCAGTTCGAGCCGGGCGAGAAGTTTGATTACATCTTGATGTCCGATCTCGTGAACGACCTGCCGGACGTGCAGCGCGTGCTCGAACGCGCCCGCCGCAACGCCACGTCCGACACGCGGCTCGTGCTGAATTTCTTCAACCAGCTCTGGCGTCCCGTCCTGAACGTGGCGCAGAAGATCGGGTTGAAAGCCCCCACGCTCGCGCAGAACTGGCTCTCGCTCGACGACGTGAAGAACCTGCTGCATCTCGCCGGCTGGGAAATCGTGAAGACCGACGTGCGGATGCTCTGGCCCGCGCGCACGCCCTTGGTGGAAAAGTTTTTGAATCGTTGGGTTGCGCCGCTTTTGAAACATTTTTGCCTCACCATCTTCGTGGTCGCGCGTCCGCGTCCGCAGGTGGAGCCGGACACGCATTATCGCTGCTCGGTCATCATCCCCGCGCGCAACGAGGCCGGGAACATCGAGGACGCCGTGCAGCGCGTGCCGGAAATGGGCCGCGGCACGGAGATCATTTTCATCGAGGGCGGCTCGAAGGATCACACTTGGGATGAAATTCAGCGCGTGGCGAAGGCGTATCCGCACCGCGACATCAAGGTGCTGAAGCAGCAGTCGAAGGGCAAAGGCGGCGCGTGCCGCGAGGCCTTCGCGCAGGCCACCGGCGACATCCTGTTCATCCTCGACGCCGACCTGACGATGCCGCCCGAGGAGTTGCCGAAGTTTTACGAGGCCGCCCGCAGCGGCACGGCGGACTTCGTGAACGGCGTGCGCTTGGTGTATCCGATGGAGCAGCAGGCCATGCAGTTCCTGAACATGATCGCGAACAAATGTTTCGGCCTCACGTTCTCCTGGCTGCTCGGCCAGTCCATCAAGGACACGCTCTGCGGCACCAAGGTTCTCTTCCGCTCCAAATACGAACTCATCGCCAAGAACCGCGCCTACTTCGGTGACTTTGATCCGTTCGGAGATTTCGATCTGCTGTTCGGCGCGGCGAAGTTGAATGCGCGCATCGTGGATTTGCCGATCCGTTACCGCGCCCGCACCTACGGCGAGACGAACATCTCGCGTTGGAAACACGGCTGGCTGCTCCTGCGCATGACATGGTTTGCTGCGCGTCGTCTGAAGTTTGTCGCGTGAGCAGAACTGGCTTAGTGGGGCAGCCGTCCCGGCTGCCGCTTAGTCCCTATCTGAAAAATGGGTGGAACGGGCTACCAGCCCGTTCCGCTGGGCAACCTGCCGAGCGGAATGAGTTTGCTCCGCCTCGGCTGAAGTCCTGCATGCCTGAAGTCCACCGCCCTCGATCTTCCGCCGGGCTGGTAGCCCGGCGGCACAGGCTGGTAGCCTGTGCTACCCATCACAGGTTTTTCAGACAGACTCTTAGTCCCTGGGCCGTCCCGGCTCAGTCACGCCAACCGCAGGCGAGACGCCCACGGAACTCTGGCAGCCGGGACGGCTGCCCCACTATTCTGCCCCTCACATGACGCCGCTGGAGCAGCATCAAATCGAGATCGAGCAAAACCTGGCGCGCTGGCATGGCAAGCCGTTGCTGCAAAAAATCTACGCGGGTTTCTACGCGAAAATTCTTCAGCACATTGACACGGCCGCGCCCGGCGCGGTCGTGGAGATTGGCTCCGGCATCGGCAATCTGAAGGCTCATCTGCCCCGCGCCATCTGCACCGACTTGTTTCCCAACCCCTGGCTCGATCTCGTGTGCGACGGCTACGAACTGCCCTTCGCCAGCAGCAGCGTATCGCACCTGATTCTCTTCGACGTTTTTCATCACCTGCGCTGTCCGCGCGCGTTCTTGAACGAAGCGCGCCGGGTACTTGCGCCGCAAGGGCGTGTGATTCTCTTCGAGCCATTCATCAGTGTGGCAAGCCATCCGGTGTATGGACTCTTGCACCACGAGCCGGTGGCGATGAAAGAGCCGGTGAATTTTGCGAACACCTATCCACGCCCGCGCGACTACTACGCGGCGCAAGGCAACGCCACGCGGCTGTTCTTCCGTGGTGAATCGCGCGACTGGCTGGCTGGCTGGAACGTGGCGCACGCCGAGGCGTTCAGCGCGTTCAGTTATTTTTTGAGCGGCGGCTACAGCAAGCCTGCGCTCTATCCTGCGGTGCTGCTTGGCGCGCTGCGGGGTCTGGACTCCGCGCTGTCGTGCTGTCCGCGCGTCTTTGGCGGGCGCTGTCTGGTGGAAGTGCGGAAGAATTAAAAGACGGGCAGGGCGCGGCGCTCACTTCATCTGCGAGGCGCGCACCAGCATCTCCTGCGCGCGTGGGTGTTTCGGGTTCAACTTCAAAGTCTGCGAAAACTCGCGGGCGGCCTCGGCAAAATTTCCCACCTTCGCCAGCGACACGCCGAGGTTGAAATGCGCGTCGGCGGAACCCGGTTGCAAACGCGCGGCCTCGGCAAAGTGCGGATGCGCCTCGCCCGCGCGCCCGGCGCGCGCGAGTTCCAGCGCCAGCGCGAGATGCGCCTCGGCAAAGTCCGGCCGCGCGCGCGCCGCCGCCGCGTAGTGCTCAATCGCCGCCGCCGGATTCTGCATCTGTACCGCGTTGCCGAGATTGTAGTGCGCCACGGCGTTGCTGGGATTGATGCGCAACGCTGCCTCGTAATTTTTCATCGCGCCCGCATGGTCCCCGTTTTGGTTCAACAGTTTGCCGAGATTGATGTGCGCCGCCGCACTGTTCGTGTCGTGACGCAAGGCGAGTTCATATTGGGCGATGGCGTCGTTCGTCCGGCCTTGCTGCGCGAACCACTGGCCGAGATTCACACGCGCCTCGGCGAACTTGGGTTTGAGCCGCAGCGCCGTCTGCCACTCACGCTCGGCCTCGGTGTTCTGGCCCAGATTGCTCAAGGCCAGCGCGAGGCTGTTGCGTATCTCCACCGAGTTTGGATCACGTCGCAACGCTTCACGGAACAACGGCACCGCCTCCGCGCTCGCGCCCATCGTGTCGAGCAAGTTGCCGGCGTGAAAATACGCCTGCGGATCGTGCGGCAGCAGGCGCATCACCTCGCGCCACTGCTCCAGCGCGCGCGCGGTCTCGCCGTGGGTTTCCAGGAAGTGCGCCAAGCTCTCGCGCAACACCCAGTCGTTCGGCGCGAGGCGGAGCGCGGCGGCATACTCTTCCGTGTGACGGAGAATTTTTTCCGGCGTGAGCCGGGCGCTGATCTCCTCGATGCGCCGTCCCCATTCGGCATCGCGCGCCGCGTGGCCGTATTGCGCGGTGAACGGCGGCTGCCGCAAACGCTTCCGCACCTCCGTAAAAACTTCGCGCCGGTCCCAGTCCGTCCACGCCAGACGCCGCGCACAGTCTTCGATCGAAGGAACGCCCGCCGCCCCGCGCGCGGTGACGGAGGCAGGCAGCGTCTTCACCACTTGATCGAAGAACGTGCGCGCGAGCAGGTAATTCCCCTCGAAGGTGAGGTGAACATGCTCATAGAAAAACTCGGAGCCGGGGATGCCGTTGGAACTGGCGGCGGCGAAGGACTCTTCCGCGTCCACCAGTTTCTCCTGCACATGTTCCGTGAACGCTTGCACGCGAGTAATCACATTGATTCCTTCGTCCGCGCGAAAACGCAGCAGATCAAACTCGCGGGCGAAATGGAAATTGGTTCGTGCGCGTTCGGGTTGTCCGAGTCCGATTTCGCAGCGGGCCAGATGAAAAAAGAGTTCTGCGAACTCGTTTTCTCCCCCCCCGTCTGTCCCACGCCGCGCGCGGATGAAGGAGGCATGGGCCTCGTCGAAACGATTGCTGGCCGCGAGCTCCAGTCCTTCGGCAAATGTCCTTTCAAATTGCGAGGACTCGTTTCGCGTCAGCGATTGATGCTTGGAAGCAAAGGGCGGGCAGTCCCGCAGATTCACCGCGACCGTACTGAACACGACTTGAGCGCCCGCGTCCGTCCCCGCACGCACGATGTCTTGCAGGTTTTTCTGGAAGTGTTGTTGGACTTTGGCAACTCGCGGGTCGTTACGCTCGACCTGCTGTTCCAAAAACATCTCCATCCCGCCCCACTCGCTCGGCCCGCGCTCTACGAGTGCCGACAGCAGTTGCATCACACGAAACTGTTTCAACCACAGGGTCGCCCGGATGAACGCGAGGCCCGGAGCCTGCCGCCCGAAAATCGTCCCGCCGCCGAACGGCCCCACGACTTCGTTGTTGCCCATGTAAATGATCCACACATCGCCTTCGAGCGGCGCGCAGTCCTGAGCGATTTCGCGGATGACGTGCGAGTTGATCGCGGTCATGGCCACGTTGATGACTTCAAATTGGTTGCTCGGAAATTTCAGATCCAACATCGCCTGCAACATGCGCGGCAGTCCGAACGCCGGCTCCGGGTCGCCCATCGCCGCCGACTCGCCGAAGACAAAAAGGCGCGTGACGCCGGGAGTCTTGTGCGCGGAGAACATCACCGGCTCCGGCGTGCGCGCGAGGGCGCGGGGGAAGAAGCGCTGCCCGAACTGGCGGTTGTCCGTGAGCATGTCGCGCCCGTTCACGCGCTGTTGGAGAAAGAAACCCGTCGGATACCCGTAGCCGGACATGCGGAGGAAAATTTCCACCACCGCCAGCAGCAGCAACGGCATGAGCAGCGCGATGACGCGAAAGGCCCACCGCTGGCGCGGCGTGAGCGGGCGTTTGGATTTGGCTGTGGGTTTCAACGCGGGCACCGTAGCGAGGCGGGCTGTCCGGTGAAACTGGAAAACCAAGAGCAGTGGCAGAGGAATTTAGGCAGAAGAATTTTCTGAGAGCCGGTCTGAGCAATGGGTGGAACGGGCTACCAGCCCGTTCCGCTGGGCAACCTGCCCCGTGGAATGAGCGTGAGACTCCTTAGCTGGAGTCAGGCCGTTCTGGTCTGCGTCGCCCTCACCCTTCCGCCGGGCTGGTAGCCCGGCGGCACAGACCAGTGGCCTGTGCTGCCCACCCCCAATTCATTTTCCCCAGCTTGACCTGCGGCTTCCCGTCGCGGAGCCTGCGCGACGCCTTGGACATGTTGTCCAGGGCCAACAACAAAATCATGACTTCAAAAATCATCAACGGACTCGCCGCCGCGGCCATCTTCGTCACCGGCGCGTGCGCGCAGGACAAACCCACGGAAAAAATGGACCTCAAGGACGCCAAGCAAAAGACCAGCTACGCCATCGGCATGGACATTGGCGGCAATTTCAAACGTCAGGAAATTGAAGTGGATGCCAAGGCGCTTGCCGCCGGCATCGCCGATGCGCTGTCCGGCAAGACGCAACTCACCGAGGCCGAGGCCAAGCAGGCCATCACCGATTTTCGCACCACGATGATGGCGAAGATGGAAGCCAAGCAGAAAGGCGAGGGCGACAAAAACGTGGCGGCGGGCGAAGCCTTCCTCGCGGCCAATGCCAAGAAAGACGGCGTGAAGACCACAGCCAGCGGCCTGCAATACAAAGTTCTTAAAGCCGGCGATGGCAAGGGCGCGATGCCGAAAGCCACCGACACCGTGAAGGTGCATTATCACGGCACGCTGATTGACGGGTCGGTCTTCGACAGCTCGGTCGAGCGTGGCGAACCGATCTCCTTCCCGCTGAGCGGCGTGATCGCCGGCTGGACGGAAGGTCTGCAACTGATGAAGGTGGGCGACAAGTTCCAGTTCACGATTCCCGGCAAGCTGGCTTACGGCCCCTCCAGCCCCAGCGCGAAAATCGGCGCGAACAGCACCCTGATTTTCGACGTGGAACTGCTGTCGATTGAGAAGTAATCGCGCCGCGTTTTGATTGTCACAGGCGTTCCTTCGGGAACGCCTTTTTTGTTTTTCGCGATTGCTGGCTTGCCCGGCGGCGGCGCGATGTTCAACCTCCCGGCACCATGATTACCAAAACTCTTCGCACGCTCGCCGTGGCTTGTGTCCTTTCGTTGCCCGCTTACGTCCACGCGCAAACCGCCGCGCATTCCGCCATTGTGCCAGTTCCGCGCGATGCGAACTGGAAGGTGCGCGCCGATCTGCTCGACGAGCGCGTGAAACAAAATCCCGACACCGAACTGCTCTTCATCGGCGACTCCATCACGCAGGGCTGGGAAGGCGGCGGTGCGAAGGACGTGTGGGCCAAGTATTACGCCAAGCGCAAGGCCGTGAACCTCGGCATCGGCGGCGACCGGACACAGCACGTCCTCTGGCGCTTGATCAACGCGCCGCTCGACGGTGTGAAACCGAAAGCCGCCGTTGTCATGATCGGCACGAACAATTCCAACGCCGAGGACAACACGCCCGGGCAGATCGTGGACGGTATCACCGCCATCATCGCCAAGCTCCGCGAGCGTCTGCCGAACACAAAAATTATCCTGCTCGGCATTTTCCCGCGCAGCGAAAACTTCACCGCGCAGCGCGGCAAGCTCACGCAGATCAACCAGGTCCTCGCCAAGCTGGATGACGGGAAGAACGTTCACTACCTCGACATCGGCCACCGCTTTCTCACCAGCGACGGCGTGCTGCTGGCCGACATCATGCCCGACTACCTGCACCTTTCGCCGAAGGGCTATCAGATGTGGGCCGACGCCATCGAACCACAGCTCGCGGAATTGCTCGGTGAGAAGAAGTAACAGTGCACGCCGACGCGCGCTTGATCCAGCGCCTTACGTCCCCGAAACGACACCGCCGTGGGCTTTGGCCCGGCCGCCTGTCTCAAAACGACACCGCTTTGCGCCCATTTGGACACGGCCACTCTCTGGATGAGGTCGGTCAGTCTGTTTTCGAGGTCTTCCACTTCATGGATGAAGTCGGCCCGTGCGTGGATGACACCTTCCGGTGCAAGGATCGTGCCGACGTGTCCATAGATCGCGTCGGCCAGTCCATTTATGATGACGACAAGACTCTGGATGACGTCGGCGTGTCCATTTATCGTGTCTTCAACTCTGTGGAGGAGGACTTCAAGTGCATGGATCGCGTCGGACGTTCTCAGGATGATGGCGGCAACTCCATCTTCGCTGTCGTCAGTCCGACCCCATCCCCGCTTCCCACGCCTCCAGCCCGTTCCGCCTTCCACTTTCAGTTTCAGTTTTGGTCCCGTGATCCCGCTCCTTGCCCCTGCTTTTCCTGTCAGCATCTCAGCGTGTCAGTTTTCAGCTCTTGAGATAGCTCTCCGCTATTCCCCGTCAGCCTTTCTGCTTTCTGCTTTTGAGACGCTCCCATTTCAGCTTTCGCAATTTTGGCTTTCCTGCGAATTGGATTCGGTTCACGATGCCGCTGAACACCAAAGAAAAAATTATGGCCGCCAAAGCAAAACGCACCACCCATCGCAGCAGTGCCGGTAAGAAGCTCTACGCCGTCCGCGACAAGACCGGGAAGTTCGAGGACATCCAGACCTACGAACGCGCCCACTCCGCCGACCTCCGCACCAAGAGCAAGGCCGAGACGAAGAAGAAAAAGTAGGCGCTCCACGCGCGCTCCCGTCCTGTCCCGCCACCGCCCCGCGCCCAAGCCGGCGTGCCTCAAGTCCTTTGCGCCTTCTGCCCACCGTCCTCCGCCTTCCGTCCTCCGTCCCCTGGCTTTCCCCTCCGCCCAATGCCTTCCGCTCACCGGCCACCGGTTTCTGCTTTTTCCTTTTCACTGTTCGCCCATCTGTCCAATGTCCCGGCCAACGCACTGGACCCCGAATGGCACGTACGAGCACCAAATCATCCGCTGATTCCTCCGCCCACCTTGGCTTCGAGGCCAAGCTCTGGCTCTCCGCCGACAAGCTGCGCAACAACATGGACGCGGCGGAATACAAACACGTGGTCCTGGGCCTGATCTTTCTCAAATACATTTCCGACGCGTTTGACGAGCACCACAAAAAGTTAATAGCCGGCAAGGGCGACTATGCCGGCGCCAACCCCGAGGACCAGGACGAGTACAAGGCCGAGAACGTTTTCTGGGTGCCGCCCGGCGCGCGCTGGGCCACGCTGCAAAACAGCGCCAAGCAGCCCACCATAGGCAAGACGGTGGACGACGCCATGGTGGCGCTGGAGCGCGACAACCCGCGCCTCAAAGGCGTATTGCCCAAGGACTACGCCCGCCCCGGCCTGGACAAACACCGCCTGGGCGAACTCATAGACCTGATAGGCACCATCGAACTCATACGCTCAGCGTCTGACGCGGACGTTGC
>JAYVNY010000022.1:0-6086 GCA_043758205.1 Akkermansia sp. | reverse complement strand
CGCGTGCGCGGCGTGATGGAACTGGTCCGCGTCACCGAACTCGCCGCGCGCCAGCCCGCGCAACTCTCTGGTGGCCAGAAGCAGCGCGTGGCCCTGGCCCGCGCGCTGGTCAACGAGCCGCAGGTCCTCCTCCTCGACGAGCCGCTGGCCGCGCTCGACCTGAAGTTGCGGAAGGAACTGCAACAGGAGTTGCGCTCCTTGCAGCGGCGCACGGGCGTCACTTTCATCTACGTAACGCACGATCAGGACGAGGCGCTGGCTTTGAGCGACCGCATCGCCGTCATGGATCACGGGCGCATCGCGCAGCTCGGCACGGGCGAGGAACTCTACGAGCGCCCGCGCACGCGCTTCGTCGCGCAGTTTCTCGGCGGCTGCAACTTGCTGGCGGCGAGTGTGGCCGGGCCAAACATCCGGGTCGCAAAAACTACGCTCGGCGATTTGCAACTGGCCGCAGCCCCGCCCCGCCATGAATTCACCCTCGCCATCCGTCCGGAGAAAATTCTCCTGCACCAAGCCTCCGCGCCTAACACGTTCGCCGCCGAAGTCGTGGAGATGACTTACACCGGTGCGGAAACGCACAGCCTGGTGCGCGTGGCGGATGAAACTTTGCGTGTCGCCTCTGTGAATCAAGGCCCCGGCCCGCGCCTCGCGCCCGGCCAGCGCGTCTCGATTACGCTACCGCCCGAGGCGCTGGTGGTGCTGGAGGATTGAGAATGCGCGCCACGGTTCTCACGCGTGGGAAAGCGGCGCTGAAGCGACCGCACTCCAAACGCTGGCGCGCAGCATCTAGCGCCCTGTGCCACGCGGAGCGTTTGGAGTGCGGTCGCTTTAGCGCCGCTTTTTCCCGCCGAGGAAAATGAAACGGCACCGCTCCAGTTCTCTGGTCACACTCCTCGCCGCGCCGGCCATGCTCTGGTTGCTCGTGCTGTTTCTCATCCCGCTCGCGCTCGTCGTGGGACTCGGCTTCTTCACGAACGGCGAGTTCGGCGAAATCGAGCGACCGCTCACGCTGGAACATTTCGCGCGCTTCCTCGGTTTCGGCAGCTTTGGTTGGGAGCCGCTGTATCCCATCATCATCGTGCGTAGTTTGCTGCTGGCGGCGATGACCATGCTGCTCTGCCTGCTGTTCGGCTTGCCGCTGGCGTTCTGGATTTCCAGCCTGCCGCCACGTTGGAAAACCTTCGCGCTCACGCTGGTGATCATCCCGCTCTGGACCAACCTGCTCGTCCGCACGTACGCGTGGCAACTGCTGCTCGCGAAGGACGGTTTTCTCGCGCACGCCGCCGCAGCGACCGGTTTCGTCAGCGCCGGCGAACCGCTGTATCCAAGTCTGTTCGCCGTGTGCACCGGACTGGTCTGCGACTATTTGCCCTTCCTCGTGCTGCCGCTCTACGCGTCGGTGGAGAAGATTGACTGGACGCTCGCCGAAGCCGCGCGCGATCTCGGCGCGTCTGGCGCGAAAGTTTTTTGCCACGCGCTCTTGCCGCAGATCACGCCCGGACTGGCGGCCGGGCTCACGCTGGTCTTCGTGCCCGCGACCGGGCAGTTCGTGATTCCTGATCTGCTCGGCGGCGCGAAGACGGTGCTGCTCGGCAACGTGATTCAACAACAATTCGGCGCGAGCCAGAACTGGCCGTTCGGCTCGGCAGTCGCGACGGTCGCAATGCTCGTGGTGCTGCTCGCGCTGTGGCTCAACGCGCGTGTGGCGCGTCGGAAGGGGGAAGTTCTGTGAGCGACTCGCGAACGATGGAAGTGCCGGCAAGTTCAGGGAACACGCTGAAGCGTGAACTCCAACGGCGCTCCATCTCGCTGCTCGTCATCAGCGTGTTTCTCTACGTTTTTCTCTACGCGCCCATTGCCATCGTCATGGCGCAATCTTTCAACCGCGCGCCGCGTGGCACGGAGTGGCGCGGCTTCACTACTGGCTGGTATGGCGCGCTGGCGCAGAACGAACCGGCGCAGCACGCCATGGGCGTCACGCTCGCGCTGGCCGCGATGAGCACGGCTGTTTCAACCACGCTGGGCGCACTGTTCGCACTGGCGCTGCGGCGCGGAACAATTTTCGGCCAACGATTCGCCGAGGCCACGTTGCAAAGCGTGATCGTCGTCCCGGACATCGTGATGGCCATTGCGCTACTGATGTTCTACGCGGTGCTGCGCCGGTGGACGGACGCGCTCGCGCCCGGCCTGTTCACGATGACGCTGGCGCACATCACGTTTCAAATTCCGTTCGTGACGCTGGTGGTGCGCGCGCGGCTCGCGGGACTCGATCCGGCGCTGACCGAGGCCGCGCACGATCTCGGCGCGAGCCGCGGACAATGTTTTCGTCACGTCACGCTGCCACTGATCGGGCCGGGGATTCTGGCGGGCGCGCTGCTCGCCTTCACGTTGAGCCTGGATGATTTCGTGGTGAGCTTTTTCACCAGCGGCCCCGGCGCGACGACGCTGCCGATTTTCATCTACTCGTCCGTGAAGCGCGGGCTGACGCCGGACATCAACGCGCTCTCAGCACTGCTGGTGCTGGCGGCAGTGCTGGCGGCGGTTGGGGTGATGCTGCTTCAGCGGGGAAATTCCAAATCCCAAAACCCAAATCCCAAACAAGATCCAAGTTCCAAACTCCAATGAGACCCCGGACGTACTCCCGCGTTGCGTTTGGAATTTTGGAATTGGCTTTTGGAACTTGTTTAAGATTTGAGATTTGAGATTTGGAATTTGTTTTCGCCCACTCCCCACCGTTGTCCGACCCCGGCGCGCACAGTGCGCGCATGAATGACAAGCAAATTGAAATGGGTTTTGAACAAGACAGCAACGTGAAGTCCTGCCGCAGCATTCGCACGCGCCGGTCGCCGGGCGCGCGCTGGTGGTTCGACCAGATGCACACGGTCGTGGACCGCGCGTTCGAGTGGAGCCGCACGGCCCAGGCGCGACCGGAGCAGACGCACATCGCGTTCGGTGGTCGCACCGGACATGGAAAAATGTAGCAGGGTGGAATTCGGCGGGCAGCGATGAGTCGGACCGCGAAGTGCGGCCCGCGGACCTGGTTCCACGCGGGACGACAATGTTCCCGCGTGGACTCGGCAGAGACGAAAATTGGAAAATTTCCACAGAGGCCAACCCGCATTCCGTCCACGGCCGAAAGAGCGCGCGCCAAGTGAGAAGAACGGTGCGGCAAGAATTTTTCCACAGCTTGCGGAACGACGAACGGAATTGCGCGACGGCGAGATTGTTGGGATTTCTTTGGCCGAATAGTTGCTCTGTCGCGTCATTGCCATAATTATTGATTTAGCCACACTGCTCCCCGTTCCCAAACTGAACAACCGCTTATGCCCACGCCAACCATGAAAACTTTCGCGACCGTTTTGCTTTCCCTCTGCGCGACCGTCGGGGCGCTCGCGCAGCCCACGGCGTCCAGCCTGTTGCTCACCAAGGAAGGCAAGGTGGAAATCGCCCGCGCCGGGCAGGCGGCGTGGAATGCGGGCGCGACCAATCAATCTCTCGCCAACGGCGACCGCGTCCGCACCGGGTCGCGCAGCCGCGCCACCATCCGGCTCTCGGATGCCAGCGTGCTCCTGGTGAAGGAACTCACGACGCTCGAAATTCGTCCACCGCAAAACGCGGGGGCGAACAGCGGTTTCGACGTGAAGAGCGGCAGCAGCTACTTCTTCAACCGCGAGCGGCCGGGCACCGTCGAGTTCCGCACGCCACTGGCTTCGGGGGCCATTCGTGGCACGGAGTTTCACATCACGGTCGCAGGGAATGGCCGCACGGAAATCGCGCTCTTCGACGGCGCGGTGGAGCTAACGAATGATTTC
The DNA here is from genome assembly GCA_043758205.1 of Akkermansia sp. Taxonomy (GTDB): domain Bacteria; phylum Verrucomicrobiota; class Verrucomicrobiia; order Limisphaerales; family SIBH01; genus JANNGC01. The sequence continues at coordinate 2,274 of JAYVNY010000022.1, read as the reverse complement.
GGCGGCGCCAGTCTGACCTCGAACGAACAGGCCGTCATTGATCCCGGCCAGGCACCGCGCAAGACGGCGATGCTCGAAGCCAGCAGCATCATCCAGTGGGTGCTCTATTATCCGGCGGTGTTGGATGCGAGTGAGTTGGGTTTGAGCGACGCGGAGAAAAGCGCGCTCACCGATTCGCTCGCGGCGTATCGCTCCGGTGATTTGCTGGCAGCGCAGGAAAGTTATCCCGCCAACCGCACGCCCGGCAGCGATGCGGAGAAAACTTATCGCGCCGCCACGGTACTCGCCGTGGGGCAAGTAGATGAAGCCAACGCCCTGCTCCAAAATCTTTCCACGCCGTCCGCCGAAGCCTTGCGCCAGATGATCGCCACGGTGAAAGGCCGACCCACCTCGCGTGGCACGGCGCTCACGCTCGCCGGCGAATGGATGGCCGAATCGTACGCGCTCCAGGCGCAGTCGAAGCTGGAGTCCGCCCTCGAAGCGGCGCGCAAGGCCACGGCGAAGTCGGCGGACTTCGGCTTCGCATGGGCGCGCGTGGCGGAGTTGGAGTTCAGTTTCAGCCGCGCCGCCACCGCACAGGCTGCGCTCGAAAAGGCTCTCGTCCTCTCGCCGCGCCACGCGCAGGCGCACGCGCTCAACGGTTTCACCCACGCGGCACAAGGCCGGATCAAAGCCGCCGAGCAATCCTTCGAGAACGCCATCGCCCTCGATCCCGGACTCGCGAACGGCTGGCTCGGGCGCGGACTCATCCGCATCCGGCAGGGGCGCGGCGTGGAGGGGCGGCAGGATTTGCAAGTCGCCGCCGCGCGCGAGCCGCAGCGATCCATGATGCGCAGCTACCTCGGCAAAGCGTGGAGCCACACGCGCCACACCGCGCTGGCCGAAAAGGAACTTGGCCTCGCCAAGAAATTTGACCCGAACGATCCTACGCCGTGGCTCTACTCCGCCATTCTCCTCGAACAGCAAAACCGCGTGAACGAAGCCATCAGTGATTTGGAAAAATCACAAGAGCTTAACGACAACCGCAGCGTGTTCCGTTCACGCCTCGCGCTTGATCAAGACAAGGCCGTGCGCAGCGCGAACCTAGCGCGCATCTACCAGGACGGGGGCCTGACCGACTGGAGCGTGCGCGAAGCCGGCCGGGCCGTGAGCTACGACTACGCGAATTTCTCCGCGCACCAGTTCCTCGCAAACAGCTATCAGGGGCTGGTGGATCCGAGAGCCATCAACCTGCGCTACGAAGCGCCCGCGTTGAGCGAATACTTTGTGGCCAACCTGCTCTCGCCCGTCGGCGCGACGCCGCTCTCGCAGTCCGTCTCGCAGCAGGAATACACGCGGCTCTTCGACCGCGATTATTTTGGTGTGGCCGGAAGTGCCGAAGTTTTCGACAACAAGGATTGGAGCCTGCAAGGCACGGCTTACGGTCGCAACGGCCCCGTGGATTTCGCCGTCGAAGGTTTCCGCCGCCGACAGACGGGCGAGCGTCCGAACAATGATTTGGAATCGGAAGGCATGGCCGCGCGCTTCCGTGGGCAGATCACTTCGAAGGACAAAATCTATTTTGAAGCCCAGCGCACCAGTTTCGAGTCGGGCGACGTGGTGCAATACTACGATCAAGGCACCGCCAGCCGGAAACTACGCCTGAAGGAAGATCAGGAACCAAACCTCATCGCCGGCTATCATCGCGAATGGGCGTCCGGCATCCACACCCTGTTTCTCGGCACGCGCATCGAGGATGACTTCCGCTACGTCGATCCGTCGCTCTTCCTTCCGCTCTTCAGAAAAAACCCCGCCGGTGCGGTGAACGGCATTTACCCCACGACGGAATTTGGCCGGGTGCGCTCGGAATCCGTGAATCAAGCCGCCGAGTTGCAGCAAATTTTTTCGACGACCCACAACACGTTTCTGGTCGGCGCGCGCTACCAGCGTGGCACCTCGGACAATTTCAATTCCATCAGCAATGCGTTCGCGGAGGGCGGCTACATCAACGAGCGTTTTGAAAACGACACGACTGCATCGCGCCTGAGCTTCTACGCGTATGAGCAATGGTCGCCGTGGCATCAGGTTCAGTTCACTGCCGGCGTCACCTACGACCGGCTCCATTATCCGGACAACATTGATACGCCGCCCTACGCCGACACGCACAACAAGGAGGATCAAGTCTCGCCGAAGTTCGGCCTCATGTGGACGCCGGAGAAGGACACGCACGTCCGCGCCGCGTTCACCCGCTCGCTGGGCGGGGTGTTTTTCGACAACAGCATCCGGCTCGAACCG
>JAYVNY010000021.1:0-35529 GCA_043758205.1 Akkermansia sp. | reverse complement strand
CAGTGCCGGCGATTCGGTGGTCGTGGTCTATAACAAAAATCTGCCGGCCTCGAAGCAACTGGCCGAGCATTACGCGTCGCGCCGCACCATTCCCACGAGCCATCTCTTCGGGGTGGATGTGGACGCCGCTTCCGAAGTCATCACCCGCGCCGATTTTCGCAGCAAGCTGGAGAAACCCATCTTCGACTGGCTCGTGAAGGAAAAGCTTTTCATCCCGAACAAGGCGAACCGCAAAGTCGGCGACACCGACTACCGCGCCCTCACGCAATCGAAGATTCGTTACCTCGTGCTGTGCTACGGCGTGCCGTTGAAGATCGCGCGGGACTTGGAATTGAAAGAGCCGGGCCAGGACAAACTTCAGCCCGAGTTGAAAGGCCGCAACGAAGCCGCCGTGGACGCCGAGCTCGCGGTGCTCCCCGTCAGTCGTCTGGAGGCGTTCACGCTGACGGGTCCGCTGGCCAGCGTGTTCTACAACGTCACGAATGCTTTCGCGCTGCACCCGACGAACGGCCTGCTCATGGTCGCGCGGCTCGATGGCCCGACGGTGGAAATTGCGCGCGGCCTGGTGGACAAAGCCATCGAGGCCGAATCAAACGGGCTGTGGGGCCGTGCCTACATTGATGCGCGCGGCATCACGAATGGTGCTTACAAAATGGGGGATGACTGGATGCGCGCTGCGGCGGTCATCACAGCCCGGCTGGGTTACGAGACGGAGTTGAACAATCAAGAGGCGCTGTTCCCCGCCGGCTTTCCCATGAGCCATGTGGCGTTTTACGCGGGCTGGTATGATGTGCATCCGACGGGCGCGCTCGCGGCGGCGACAATGGAGTTCATGCCCGGCGCGTTCGCTTATCACCTGCACTCATACAGCGCGAGCACACTGCGTTCGGCCAGCCAGTATTGGGTGGGGCCGCTGCTGGCGAAAGGCGCGACCATCACGCTCGGCTGCGTGGACGAACCTTATCTCGCCGGCACACCGAACATCGCGGTGTTGTTGGAACGGATCGGCTTCCGTCACTGGACGTTTGGCGAGGCGGCCTATGCCGCGCAAGCCTCGCTCTCGTGGCAGACCACGGTGGTGGGTGATCCGTTGTACCGCCCGTTTGGCCAGCCGCCGGACGCGTTGCATTCCAAATTAGAAAGGGAGAACAGCCCGCTTGTTCCGTGGTCGCACCTGCGCGTGGTGGGGCTGAACGAAGCCATCGGCCAGCCGCTGAACGAAATGATCAAATATCTGGAAGACATTCCGCATGTGACCACGAACAGCGCCGTGCTGATGGAACGGCTCGGCCACCTGCGGATGAAAAGCGGACAGATCGCCGAGGCCACGGACGCGCTGGCCGCCGCGCTGAAACTCAATCCCTCGGCGCAGCAGCGCATCTGGATCACCGATTTGCTCGCGCAGCTTCAGGCTCATCTGGGCCGCACGCAGGCCGCCTTAGACACCTACCAGCAACTGCTCTCCATCGCGCCGGATTATTTCGATGCCGTGCGGGTGAATGCGGGGTTGGCCAAACTCGCACGCGATCTCGGACGCAAGGAGGAGGCGGAAAAATTTGAGAAGGAAGCGCAGCGGCTGGGTGTGACGGGAAAGTGATTATGGTGGCGGCAAGCAGGAACGCTTGCTGCCACCGCACCGCGCGAAACTCTTACGCCGTCACCGGCTCCGGCTCCGCCCACTTGCCGTGTTCCTTGATGAGATCAACGAGCCGCTCGACGGCCTCGGTTTCGGGGATGTTGAACTTCACGGGCTTGTGCCCGATGTAGAGATTGATTTTGTTCGGGGCACCACCCACGTAGCCAAAATCCGCGTCGGCCATTTCGCCGGGGCCATTCACGATGCAGCCCATGATGGCGATCTTCACGCCCTTCAAGTGCTGCGTGCGCTCCTTGATGCGCGCGGTGACAGTCTGAAGATTGAAGAGCGTGCGTCCGCAACTCGGGCAGGCCACGTAATCCGTCTTGAACGAACGGCAGCCCGCCGCCTGCAAAATGTTGAAGGCCAGCCGCAAGGACTGCCCGCCGCCCGCTTCGCCGCGCACGAGAATCGCATCCCCAATGCCGTCCGCCAGCAGCGCGCCGATGACGACGGAGGCGCGGAGCAAAGCAGTCTTCGGCCACAGCGGCGTCTCCGGAAACACGAACAGATCCTTGAGCAGAATCGGATTGTTTGAGCCGAGCCGTTTCAACTTCGCCGCGAGCAGGCGGAACGCCGCGATGGGCGGCAGCATCACGCCGTCTTTCACGGTGATGAGTTGCGTGGCGCAATTCACGATGAAGTCTTCGGTCGGGTCCACTTCGAGAATGTTCAGATCTTCGTACACAGCCTCCGGCCGCACGTCGTCCTTCGGGCGAATCTTCGGCGCGACCTTGTCGAACGTGGCGCGCGTGACGACGACGCGGATGAGTTGCTCGCCGCCGCATTTCGCGCTGTCGCTCAACTCGATCTCCGGCGTCTCGCGGCGCTCGAACTCAAACGGATTGTAACTGGGTTCAGTGTTGAAGGTTGAGAGTTGAGAGCCGGTCAGCAATGGAATCTGTTCGAGCAGATCGGTGCACACTTCGATTTCGCGCGGGGAATCTTCGGTGAGTGAAACGCGGATGGTGTCGCCGAGTCCGTCGCAGAGCAGGGAACCGATGCCAATGGCGCTCTTGATGCGACCATCCTCGCCCTCGCCGGCCTCGGTCACGCCGAGGTGCAGCGGGTAATTCCAGTCCGGCCCGAGTTCATCCAGCCGCGCCGCGAGCAGGCGGTAGCACTCGATCATCACCTTCGGGTTCGACGACTTCATCGAGAACTTGAAGTTGTGGAAGTCCTGCGCGCGCGCGATGCGGGCAAACTCCAGCGCGCTCTCCACCATGCCCAGCGGCGTGTCGCCGTAACGGTTCATGATGCGGTCGCTGAGCGAGCCGTGGTTCGTGCCGATGCGCAGCGCGCGCTTCAGGCGCTTGGCTTCCAGCACGAGCGGGGTGAACTTTTCGTCAATGCGCTGCAACTCCGCCGCGTATTGCTCGTCGGTGTATTCCTTGATCGCAAATTTCTTCGAGTCGGCGTAGTTGCCGGGATTCACGCGCACCATCTCGACCCACTTGATGGCTTCCATCGCGGCGTCGGGCTTGAAGTGAATGTCCGCGACGATGGGCACGAGGCAGCCCTGCTGGCGCAACTCGCGCACGATGTTCTCCAGGTTCGCCGCGTCCTTCACCGTGGGCGCGGTGATGCGCACGATCTGGCATCCGACCTCGACCAGTTCCAGCGTCTGCCGCACGGAGAGTGCGGTATCCATCGTGTCGCAGGTAAGCATGGACTGCTTCACCACGGGATGTTTGCCGCCAATGATCACGCCGCCGTGCGCGGGATCGCCGACGATCACTTCGCGCGTGGTGCGCCGCTGAAAAACGTAAGGAGACGGGCAGTAATTCATGAGTTCGAGTTCCGGTTGGACCGGACGCGGAAATTACGAGCGGGGCGAAAGGCGGTCAATGTCGCAGGCGGCAACGTGCGGAGCGCGAGCTTTCCAGCCCGCAGCGATGTGGAATGGAACCAAGTCCTCGGGCTGAAGGGAACCACGTCCCTTTCTCGAACGCCGCTGCGGGCTGGAAAGCCCGCGCTCCTGTGAGATTGGCTACTTCTTTGGCGCGAAGACGGGAATCACATCCTCACGCGCTTCCCGGCGGGACGAGCGCACCCAGTCCCCGGTGTCGAAGAAGGCGATGTAAACCATGAAGGTGATCAGCGCGACGGCGAAACCGCTCTGGATGTAGTTGAGAATCTTACCGCTCACCGGACGGCGACGGACCATTTCAACCAGCGCGAGCGTGATGTGCCCGCCGTCGAGCACAGGCAGCGGCAGTAAGTTTAGCAGCGCGAGGTTCACGTTCATGATCACGCTAAACCACAGCACCAGCCGCCAGCCGTTCTCGTTTTCGAAAAGATTTTTATACACGCGGATGATCATCACCGCGCCGCCGAGTTGCTGCACGCCAACCTCGGACTTGCGCGAGACCAGCACGCGCAAGGTGCCGACGATCTGCCCGACGCTCGCCTCGATCTGCGACCACGGCGTGGGATGCGTCATCTGCGAGGCGTTGGTGGAGGTGAGCCAGGCCAGGACGCCGAGCGACGGAGTGCTGTCGGTGGGTTTGACGGGCTTTTCCGCGAGCAAGGTTTTTTCAAACTGATTTGTGCCGCGCACCACGGTGAGCGTCACGGGTTTGGCGGCGATGGCCGCGTTGGTCATGGTTTCTTCCAGGTGCAACACGCTGAGCACGGAATTCACTTTCTCGCCGTTCACCGCGATCACCTTGTCGCCGCGTTGCAAGCCCGCGAGCGCCGCCGGGCTGTTCGTGGCCACGTCGTGGATGTAGGCGTCGTGCGCGGGCGCGACCAGAATCTGCCGCATGGCCTTGCGCTCATACCATTTCGTCTCGCGGCGAACCGGCACGGGGTAGGCCATGAGTTCTTTCCCGTCGCGCACATACTTGATGGGAATGTTCGTGCCTTCGCTGGCGATGATGCGCCACGTCACGCTGTCTTGCGCCGGCGGCGCGAACTGCGACACGGGCTGGTTGTCCACTTCCAGAATTCTGTCGCCGGGACGCAGGCCGGACTTCCACGCGGGACCGTTCAAGTCCACCCAGCCAATCGTCGTGGTCTTGTCGGCCTCGACGGGTTTGCCCACCGCCCACACCACCACGGCGAAGGCCAGCGCGAGACCGAAGCTGAACAGCGGTCCGGCAAACGCCACGATGATTTTGTCGGTCGCGGAGATGGGCGGCAGCGGCTCTTTCTTTTCGCCGTCGTCGGTTTTGCCCTCGATCATTTCCATCGGCGCCATTTGCGGGAGCGAGACGTAGCCGCCGGCGGGAATGGAGCCGAGGCAGTATTCCACGCCGTTGTGCTTCATCTTCCAGATGGGTTTGCCGAACCACACGGCGAAGCGCTCGACCTTCAAACCGCGCCAGCGCGCCGCGAGGAAGTGTCCCAACTCGTGGACAAAGATGAGGAGATTGAAGAGCAGGAGCACTTCAAGAACGATCAAGACTGTTTTAACCACATGCATAAATCGGCAGATACGGCGCGAAATCGGAGCGGAATATAACGATGAACTTCGCGCGGGCAATGGAAGTTTCCCGAAGCGCCTTCGACGCGGAATGACGAATGACGAATGACGAAGGGAGGCACGCGCGCGGCTGGTTTCGTCATTCGTCATTTGTCATTCGTCATTCGCAGTTTCAAACTGCGCTCATGCACATCGAACGTGTCACCGGCTTTGACCGGCCCGGTCTCGCGCCGTACGCGACCTTGCGGCAAAGCGACGAGCTGCGGCGCGCGGGGCTGTTCGTGGCCGAGGGCGACAAGGTGGTGCGCCGCCTCCTCGCCAGCGACTTCGGCGTGGTGAACGTGCTGCTGCCGGAGCGACGCCTCGCGGAGTTCGAGCCGCTCGTCCGCGCGCGGCCCGGGGACATCACGATTTACATCATGGAAATCGAGGAGCTGGAAAAGCTCACCGGCTTCCCGTTCTTCCAAGGTGTGCTCGCCGTCGGCCAGGTTCCTCGCGTCAACACCCTTGACTCCGTGCTCGCCGCCGCGCCGCGCCCGCATCTGCTCGTGGCCAGCGACGGGCTGACGAACGCCGAGAACATCGGCCTGCTCGTGCGCAACTGCGCCGCCTTCGGCGTGCACGCGCTGCTCGTGGACGAGACCACCGCCAGCCCCTTCCTCCGACGCTCGGTGCGCAACTCGATGGGCACCATTTTCAAGCTCCCCGTCATCGAGCCGGATGCCCACGGACCGGGCAGCCTCGTTCGCGCGCTCACGGACTTGCGCGCGCGCGGTGTGCGCGTGTTTGCCGCGCATCTGGCGGCGGGTGGTCGCACCATTCACGACACCGATCTGGCGGGCGACTGCTGCGTGGTCTTCGGCAACGAAGGCGCGGGCGTGTCCCCCGCCGTGCTGGCCGCGTGCGACGAGGCGGTGCTTATTCCGATGAGCGGTGACGTGGACTCCCTCAATGTGGGCAGCGCGGCGGCGGTGTTTCTCTACGAGGCGGCGAGGCAGAGGAGGGGGAAAAGCAGAAAGCAGAAAGCAGAAAACTAAAACCCGGAGCGGGAGTTAGAACCGCCGCGCGCCCTTTCTGCTTTTCAGATCACTTCGTCTCGACGTGTCCGTCGGCGAACACGGAGTTCTGCATGCCGTTGGTGTTGGCGCGGGTGTGGAACGGCTCGTAGTCGTAGAGCATGCGCACGCGGGCGAGGTTCGGCGCGGTGGAGAAGCGGCGCATGGAGCGCGGCGGGTTCTCGGTGGACTGGCCGTTGAGGTTGTAGTTCCAACCGTAGCTAGAGCCTTCTGTTTTGTAATAGCCGACGCGATCATCCAAGCACTGGAAAACTTTCATGGCCCCGCCCACTTCGTTCGAGAGCACGAGGCTGATGGCCGGCTGGATATTGGTCGGGTCCACGGGGATGGTCGGAACTTCCTCCGCCGAGGGAAAGCGTTCCTCGTGGTCCCCGGCCCAGGTCATCACGGCGATGCCGAGCTGCTTGAGGTTGTTCACGCAACTGATTTCCCGGGCCTTGCCTTTGGCGCGGGCCAGCGCGGGCAAAAGCAACGACGCGAGAATGGCGATGATGGCGATCACCACCAACAGCTCAATGAGCGTGAAGGCGAGGCGAAGATTGGCGCGAGGGGTGGTTTTCATCGTGCGGCTTGTTGGTCGCGACGCTTGCGCGCTTCCAAGGAACGGCGCGCGCGGTCCACGCGTTGTTCAGGCGTGCTGTTCTTAAAGGCACTGTTCATGCGGTTCTCCATGCGCGCCTGATTCTGTGGATTGTTCCGCATCTGCTCGAAGGCCTGGCGGCGCTGCTCGTCGGGGAGGTCGCGCAGTTCCTCGAATTTCTTGCGCTCTTCCTCGGCCTTGGCCTGTTCCGGCGGGGTCATGGTGGCGAGGCGGGCGTCCGTTTCGCGCTGGCGTCCCATTTCGCGTTCGTCGCTGCGCGCCTCGCGCAGGGCCATCCAGTTGGTGTCGCCCCGGCCGAAGCGTCCGCCAAAATCATTCGTGCCGCGCCGGCCACCGCCCTCGTCGCCGAAGCCCGTGAAGCGTTCCGGGTCGGCCTGCACGGAGTAGAACACTTCGGCTTTCAGGCCCGCCGCCTTGGCGACTTTCCCCACCGCCGTGAGGAAGGGGGTTTCTTCCAGCTTCAACGAGATGAGTCCGGCCTTCGCACCGTCCTCGGTGATGACTTGCGCTCCCGAGCGGCGGGAGAGCGCGAGGGTGGCGAAGCCCAAATCTTTCGCCGCGAGATTCAGCGTCACTGGACTTTGCTGCGGGAAGAGGCCGTCATTGCCGAAGCCGCCGAAGCCGCCGCCACCGAAACCGCCGCGCCCGCCGCCGTTGCCGACCATATTGAAGTTCGTCCAGCCCGCCGTGTTTTTGTAGAGGTCGCCGCGCGCGATCTTGCGGAGGTTCACGTAGGCGCTGCTCTTCGAGTAGATGGGATAGACGGCGGAGATGCGGAGGGAGGTTTGGTCCGAGATGATGCGGAGGACTTCCTCGAGCGGAGACTTGACGACGTTGAAGGTGACTTTCCCTTTCACGTCCTTGTGGACGACGATGGTTTCCCACGTCTGCCACTCGATTTTCTTCAGCACGTCGCGCACGTCGGCGTCGCGCACATCGAGGGTGACAAGGTTTTTGTGCGCCTGCCAGGCCTTGACCCCAAGCCAGAAGAGGGCGAGCACCGCCAGCACGGAACTCCAGAGGTAAATGCGCTTTTTCACAGGTGCTAACGACGGGCGGAACGGGGAAGTGGTTACGTGTGGTTTGCGGCGTCTCGTGAGAGCGCCGCCATTTCAAAACAGAATGCGGCGCTCTGACGAGACCGCTACAAATAAAAAACGCGGCGGACTTTCGCCCGCCGCGTTCTGGCTGTTTAACCGTGTGAGTTGTGCGCTCAGAGGCGCGCGTTCACCACGTCCCAGTCCACGAAGTTCATGAACTCATCAATGTAGCCGGCGCGCGCCGTGAAGAAGTCCGCGTAGTAGGCGTGCTCATACACGTCCAGCGCGAGGAGCGGCTTCACGTTCCAGACGGGGAACGTGTTCTGCGCGTCGCCGATGTAGTTGAAGAGCAGGCCGGTCTGCGGATCGTAGCCGGTCCAGACCCAGCCGCGTGCGGCGATGCCGGTGGCCTTGAGGTCTTTCTTGTAGGCTTCGAACGAGCCGAAGCTCTTGGTGATGAGATCGGCAATCTTGCCGGTGGCCGGGCCGCCCGCGCCGCCGAGATTCTCGAAGAACAGCTCGTGGTTGATGATGCCGCCGAGCGCGAAGGTGAAGTCCACTTTGCGGGAGCGGATCTCGGAATAAATCTGGTTGGCGTGCGCGGGGTTCGCCGGGTCGAGCGTGACAGCCAGCGTCTCGAGTTCCTTGAGAATCGCGTTCGTCTTGTTGATGTAGCCCGTGTAGAGCTTGAGGTGCTCTTCGTGGGTCTTGTCGGAAATCTTGCCGGTCTTGCCCTTCACCTTGGCGAGCAAAGCCTCCTGCTTGTTGACGTATTGGTAAGCCATAATCTTCCTTTGTGTTCGAGTTCGGTTGCCGCGCCGCGTGAGGTTGATTTCCGCGCGACGCCAGCGCGCGAACTATAAAAGTGCGAAAGGTCGGCGCAAGGGGGAATTCGGATTGCCGCGTGACATCGCGCGCACGTTTTCCCAAATTCCCCGCGCTGTTCATGAAAAAACCTGTTTCTCGAAGCGGACGTTTTGCCGCCGGGCCGTCGGCAGATGTCGCGGCGTTTTCCGAATCCATTTCTTTCGACCACCGGCTGTGGCGTCAGGACCTCATCGGCTCGATGGCGCACGCCGCCATGCTGGAAAAAATCGGCGTGCTCACCAAGCGCGAGCGCGAGTCCATCGTGCGCGGGCTGGAGGACATCGGCCAGGAGATCGCGGACGGCAAATTCAAGTGGAAGCCGGAACTCGAAGACGTCCACATGAACATCGAGGCCGAGCTGACGCGGCGCGTCGCGGCGGGCGCGAAGCTGCACACCGCGCGCTCGCGCAACGACCAGATCGCGCTCGATATCCGCATGTGGCTGCGCGACGAACTCGCGGAACTCGACGGCGAACTGCGCACGCTGCAAAGCGCGCTCGTCCGCATGGGGGAGAAAAATTCCGAGGTGATCATTCCCGGCTACACGCATCTGCAACGGGCGCAGCCGGTCTATTTTGCGCATCATCTGCTGGCCTACGTCGAGATGATCGAGCGCGACCGGCAACGGTTCATTGATTGTTTCCACCGCGTGAACGTGTGTCCGCTGGGGAACGGCGCGATTGCCGGTTCCACGCTGCCGATTGACCGGGAAATGGTCGCGGAGATTCTGGGCTTCGTGGACGGCGACGGCAAAGCACGCGTGACGCAGAACTCGATGGACGGCATCAGCGACCGCGATTTCGCCGTGGAATTTTGCGCGGGCGCGGCCTTGCTCGCGGTGCATCTCTCCCGGCTGTCTGAGGACGTGATTCTCTGGGCGAGTTCAGAGTTCAACTTCATCAAGATCGCCGACGCCTACACCACCGGCTCGTCGTTGATGCCGCAGAAGAAAAATCCCGACGTGGCGGAACTCACGCGCGGCAAGTCCGCGCGCGTCATCGGCAATCTCGTGTCGCTGCTCACGCTGTTGAAGGGTTTGCCCATGACCTACAACCGCGACTTGCAGGAGGACAAGGAGCGGCTCTTCGACAGCGCGGCCACCGTGCGCGCCTGCTCTCGCCTGATGGCTGCGATGTTGGAAAACACGTCCGTGAAAGCCGACGTGTGCCGCGCCGCCGCCAGCGACCCGACGCTGCTGGCCACGGATCTCGCGGACTATCTCGTGCGGAAGGGCCTGGCCTTCCGTCAGGCGCATCACGTCGTGGGCGCGGTGGTGGCGTTGTCAGAGAAGTCCGGGCAGGCGTTGAACCAGCTTTCGCTCAAAGAACTTCAAGCCGTGGACAAACACTTTGCGGCGGACGTGCTGGAGACCTTCGATCTCGGGAAGGCGATGGAGCGGCGCAATCTCACCGGCGCACCCGGCACGCGCGAAGTGAAGAAGCAACTGGCGCGGTGGCGGAAGCAACTTGATTGAAGGAGCGCGGACCGCCCAGTCCGCGTGTTTCTGATGACGCCAAACGCTCTGAGGATGGGAGCCTTTTTGTTTTAACGCCAAGACGCCAAGGCGCGGAGACGCAAAGAAGAGAGCGGGGGGAGGTTGTGTTCTGCCGCGTTTCAGTTTTTCTCCGCGCCTTTGCGCCTTGGCGTCTTGGCGTTAAAAATTTGTTTCAATCTTCTGAAATCGAACACGCGGACTCGGCGGTCCGCCCTCCGCTCAGAAATGCCGGGGGAACAGCGCGTGCAAAACTTCGTGCAGGCGGTGCAGAGTGATGCCGTTCTGTTGATCGCGGCCGAGCCAGTGGTTGGTCGGCTCCAGCTTGAAGGTCGGGCGCTGGTCGGCGTTGCCGAAGTGAATCAGAATCGGCAATCGGTCCATGCCGCGCAGTGCGGGCTCGGACTCGACGGAAAGCGCGGCGGGCGAGGGCAGTTCGCGCTGGCGGTCGGCGTCGCGCCGCTGCTGGTAACGCCCGAAGACGTGCTCCGAGACCTCCGCCCACACGCCCCACACGAAGACGCTGCCGGTGTCGCGCAGTGGAATCGGCAGGCAGCCGCGGATGAAAAAACGTTTCTTCGCGATGACGCACACATCGGCGGACATCTCGCACTGGGCCTTCTGGCGGCGCGTTTTGAGATTGAGGTACGCACCGGGTTTCGCGAACCCGACGTCGAGCGGCAGCCCGTCGTGGGCCAGACCGCAGCATTGGCAAATGTGAGCCATGAGGTCTGGTGTCGGCAGGTGGCGGAAATTTCTGAACCAGCGGGTCTGCGCGCGTCGGCATCCTGGCCGGCGCATTAACAAGCATTGTCACCGGAATGTTTCCTCGTTACGTTCGCGACATCCAAACCGCCCAAGCTATGAAACGTCTTTGCCTTGCCGTCGCGTCGTGCGCGTTTTCTTTTTTGCTGCTCGCCTCCGCTCGCGCAGACACCACCCTGGTCTTCAATGAGATCATGTATCACCCGCCGAACACGGATGCGACCAACGAGGCCATGCACGAGTGGGTCGAGTTCTATAACCAGATGTCCGTGGATGTGGACGTGTCGGGGTGGACCATCTCGGGCGACATCGGCTACACCTTCCCGGCCAACTCGCGCCTCGCGGGGCGGGGCTTCATCGTCATCGCGGCAAGCCCGGCGACCATTCTCGCGTCGAGCGGGCAGACGAACATCACCGGGCCGTTCACCAACCGGCTGTCCAACAGCGGCGGCACCTTGCGCCTGCGCAACAACGCCGGGCGCCTCATGGACGAAATCAATTACGGCACGGAGGGCGAATGGCCGGGCGCGCCGGATCGTTCCGGCGTGTCGCTGGCCAAGCGCAATCGCGACACGGGCAGCGCGGCGGCGGCGAACTGGGCGGCGAGCGCACAGGTGGGCGGCACGCCGGGCACCGATAATTTTCCCGGCGCGAGCAGTTCCAGCATCGGTTTGATTTCCATCGGGACAATGTGGAAGTACGAAGCGTCCGGCACCGATCTCGGCACCGGATGGAGCGCGGCGAATTTCGATGACACCGCGTGGCCGTCGCGCTTCAACCTGACCAACCGCGCTGTTCCCGGCCTGTTCAACACGGGCCTGGATGCGGCTGGAGCGCCCGTTGCGGATGGAGGCAACGATGCGCACTACCTCCTCAGCTATGGGGCGCAAGGGACACCGGGCATGGCGGCGATTGTGACTCTGAATCATCCGGCGTGGCTGGCGAACGACTCGGCGTCGAAATGGATCAGCGTGGTCAATCCCGGCACGACCTCGATCAACGGCGGCGGCTACGGCTACAAGACCACCTTCTCTTTGGCCGGCTTCGTGCCGAGCACCGCGCAACTCAATTTCTCGGTGGCCATTGACAACGCCTTGACGAACGTCTTCCTCAACGGCGTCGCGGCCGGCTCCGCGTTCGCCGGCTTCGCGTCCTTCAGTTCACCGTTCACTTTGAGCAGCGGCTTTGTCAGCGGAACGAACACCCTGGAATTTGGCACCGAGAACCAGGGGGCCGGGCCTGGCGCTTTCCGGGCGACGGTGAGTGCCACGGCCTACACGGCGAACACGAATTCGCCTCTGCCCGCCGGGCCGAGCACTTACTATTTTCGCAAGGGCTTCACTTTCGCCGGCAACCCGCAATACACGACCCTGAGCATCAATCCCATCGTGGCCGACGGCGCGGTGTTTTACCTGAACGGCGTCGAGGTTCATCGGCAGAACCTGCCGGCGGGCGCGATCAGCTACGCGACGCCGGCGCTCTCCGACGTGAGCGCGGTGAATTACAGCGGGCCGATCACGATTCCGGCGGGCAGCCTCGTCGTGGGTACGAACGTGCTCGCCGTGGAGGTGCACCAGGCGGCAGGCAGCCCGGATGGCCCGCTGGTGGACGTGGACTTGTCGTATGTGCCGGTGCCAGTGCCCTCGGTGGCGCTGGCCTTCAACGAATTGTCCGCTTCGACCAACGGCGCGTTCTGGCTCGAACTGATGAACTATGGGACCAATGCCCTCGCGCTCGACGGGTTGGTCATTCACCACGAAGCCGCGACGAACCATGAGTACGTGATTCCCTCCGGTGTGACGCTCAACGGCGGCGCGTTCCTCGCGCTGACCAATGGCACGCTCGGCTTCCTGCCTTCGTCTGGCGAACGGCTTTTCCTCTACTCGTCCAACCGCGTCGCAGTCCACGACGCCGTGGTGGTGAAGAAAGGCGCGCGCGCGCGCTATCCCGACGGCACGGGGACGTGGCTCATTCCGGGCGCGCCCACGCCCGGCGCGGCGAACAGCTTCGCCTTCGACAACCGGATCGTGATCAACGAGATCATGTATTCGCACAAGTCCTTCCCGGCGGTGACCACGAACATTCCGCCCAAGGACAATCCCGAGGCGTGGATTGAACTCTACAATCGCCGCTCGAACACGGTGGACCTGAGCGGCTGGAAATTGTCCGGCGGCGTGAGCTACAAGTTCGCGGCGGGCCGCACCCTCGCGGCGGGCGCGTATCTCGTCATCGCGGATGACCTCACGACGTTTCATGCGACGTATCCCGCCGTGGATGCGGTGGGCAATCTCGGCGGCAAACTTTCCGGCAACGACGACCGCATCGTGCTCGAAGACCCGGTCGGCAATCCGGCGAACGAAGTCCATTACTACAGCAGCGGACGCTGGCCGGGCTACGCGGGCGGCGGAGGCTCGTCGTTGGAGTTGCGCGATCCACTCGCCGACAACTCGAAGGCCGAGGCCTGGGCTGCGAGCGACGAGTCCGGCAAATCCGGCTGGCAGACTTACACCTATCGTTTCGTCGCCATCGCCAGCAGCCCCACGCCCACGCCGGATAACCAGTGGCGCGACTTCATCATGGGCCTGCTCGCCGACGGCGAGTGCTACGTGGATGACATCAGCGTCTTGCAGTCGCCGGGAAGCGGGCAGATTCAACTGATCAGCAACGGCAATTTCGAGAGCGGCATCACCGGCTGGCGCGTCATCGGCAATCACCGTCTGAGCCGCGTCGATATTGATCCGGAAAACCCCGCCAACCACGCGCTGCACCTCATCGCCAACGGCCCGCAGGAGCACATGCACAACCACATCGAAGCGACCTGGGCAGGTGGGAACACCATTGTCAACGGCAACACCTACCAGGTGTCGTTCCGCGCCAAGTGGATCGCGGGGAACAATTTGCTGAACACGCGCGGCTACTTCAACCGCATCGCGCGCACCACGCCGATCAGCTATCCGCAGTTGAACGGCACGCCGGGCGCGCGCAATTCGCGCTACGCGACGAACGTCGGGCCGACCTACGCGTCGTTTGCGCACACGCCGGTCGCGCCCGCCGCCGGGCAGTCGGTCACGGTCACGGTGCAGGCGCAAGACCCGCAGGGCGTCGCGTCGTGCTCGGTGTTCTGGTCGGTCAACGGCGGCGCGTGGTCGAACGCGGCCATGAGTTTGCAGAATGGAATTTACTCCGGGACGATTCCCGGCCAGGTGGCGAGCGCGTTGGTGCAGTTCTACGTGCGCGGCACGGACGGTCTCGGCGCGGTGTCCACTTTCCCGGCCAACGGTACTAACTCGGCGGCGTTCTACCGCGTCTTCGACGGGGCGGCCAATCTCGCCGCGCTGCACAACATCCGCATCCTGCTCTCGCCCGCGAACGTGGCGCTGCTGCACGCGACCACGAACGTGATGAGCAACGAGGTGCTGCCCTGCACGGTGATTTATGACGAGCGCAAGGCGTATTACGACATGGGCGTGCGGCTCAAGAGCAGCGAGCGCGGGCGCGCCGTCAGCGGGCGCGTCGGCTTCCATCTGGAGTTCCAGCCCGACGATCTGTTTCGCGGCGTGCATCCGGTCATGCTCGTGGATCGCTCCAACGGCGGCAGCCGCCCGGCCAACGAGGAAATCATCCTGCGCCACATCATGCTCCACGCGGGCGTGCCCGCCGTGAACCCTGACCTCATCCGCGTGCTCTCCCCCCAGGTCGCGGAATACGGCACCGCCATCTTCGCGCCGCGTTTCGAGGATGAATTTGCCGGGGCGCAATTCGCGAACGGCGGCAAGGGATCGTTCTATGAACTGGAACTGATTTACTATCCGACCACGGTGGACGCCGGCGGGTATAAGATTCCAAACCCGGACGGCATCGCGACTCTTGATTATCAAAATCTCGGCGGCGACAAGGAGCTCTACCGCTACAACTTCATCAAAAAGAACCATCGCGACACGGACGACTACTCGCCGTTCATCACCTTCGCGAAGATGTTCAGCCTGACCGGCGCGCAGTTGCAACTGGAGACGGCGCAGACCATGGACATCAACGAATGGATGAGCGCCTACGGGGCCATCACCCTGTGCGGCGTGGGCGACATGTACACCTTCGGCAACAACCACAACTTCATGACCCACATCCGGGCCAGCGATCAGAAGTCGGTCTATCTGCCGTGGGACATGGATTTCTCGTTCAACAACGGGACCAGCTCCGCGCTGGTCGGCAACCAGAACCTGGCCAACATCGTCAACCTCACGCCCAACCTGCGCTGCTTTTACGCGCACGTCCTGGACCACGTCAGCACGACGTTCAACACGACTTACTTGACCTACTGGATCAGCCATTACGGCGCGCTGGCCGGGCAGAATTATTCCGCCGATGTGGCTTACGTCCAGGCACGCGGCGATTTCGCGAAGACGACGATTGGCAACGCGGGCGGCACCAATGCCTTCAACGTCGCGACCGCCAGCGTGATCACGAACGGCTCCGGACTCATCACGCTCACCGGCACCGCGCCGGTCTGGGTCAAGACCATCACCATCAACGGCGCGACGTATCCGATCACCTGGACTTCGCTTTCCGGCTGGTCCATCACGCTGCCGGTCAGCGCGGCCTCGAACAACCTGGAGGTGGTCGCCCTCGATCTGAACGACACGGTCACGAACAGCGCCACGCGCACGGTCTTCTACACCAATGCCGCGCCCAATCCGGTCGGCACGGTTGTCTTCAATGAAATCATGTATAACCCGTACCTGCCGGACTCGGCTTACGTGGAGCTGTTTAACACCTCCTTGAACGCGAGTTTTGATTTGAGCGGCTGGAAGATCAACGGGATCGATTTCACGTTTCCGGCGGGGAGCTTCATCACCAACCGCCAGTTCGTGGTGGTGGCCGCGAACGCGGCCTCCTACGCGGGCGCTTATGGCTTCGCGGCCGGCGCGCCCCTCGGCGAGTTCAGCGGCGTGCTGCAGAACGGCGGCGAGACGCTCACGCTGCTCAAGCCTGGATCCATGACCAACGACCCGATGATTGTCGTGGACAAAGTTCGTTACGACAGCGTCGCGCCGTGGAGCACCAACGCGAACGGCACCGGCTCGTCGTTGCAAGTGATCGATCCCAACCAGGACAACAGCCGAGTGGGCGACTGGTTTTCCGGCTACGTGCCGGCGGTGACTGTTCCCGCCGTCTCCACCCCCGCCGTGCTGCGGGACGGCTGGCGGTTTTTCAGCGCCAGCGGCAGCAGTGGCACGGGCGAGAACGGCAGCGGCCCGATGCGTTTCCTCCTCTATCTGGGCGAGGCGGGCACGGCGTGGATTGACGACCTCTTCATCGTCCCCGGCACCAATGCCGGCGTCGGTCCCAACTACGTCTCCAACGGCGACTTCGAATCCGCGCTCGTCTTCGGCCTGACGAACAGTTGGGTCTTCGGCACGAACTACACGAACACCACCATCGTCGGCGACCTCGTCCACGCGGGCGCGGGCGCGTTCAAGATCGTGGGCGCATCGCCCGGCGCGGCCAACAACCCGACCTACAGCCGTTCGATGTATCAGTTCCTCTCGCCCGCCCCCCCGATCAATACGACGAACACGTTAAGCTTCTGGTACTGGGCCACCAACTCGGCCACGAATCTTTATGCGCGCGTCCGCAACAGCGCCTTCCTCCAGACCTCCACCAACAGCGGCTTCACCAACATCAACATCTTCATCACCCCGTCGAACTACGTGCCCGCACAAATCCTCACCGCCGCGACGAACTCGCTCACGCCGGGCCGCACGAATGAAGGACTCGCGACCTTGCCCGCCTTCCCGTCGCTCTGGCTCAACGAGGTGCAGCCGGAAAACACGGTGGGCATCTTGGACAGCCGTGGCGAGCGCGAGGCGTGGGTGGAAATTTACAACCGCAGCACGAACACCCTTTCGCTCGATGGCCTGTTCCTCACCAGCACCTACACGAACCTGACCAACTGGGCCTTCCCGCCCGGCAGCAGCCTCGGGCCGACGCAGTTCCTCATCGTCTTTTGCGACGGCGAACCGGGCGAGACGACCAACTCTGAATACCACACCAGCTTCACACTGCCGCCCGCGTCCGGCGGACTGGCGCTCTCGCGCCTGTACGGCGGCGTGCCGCAGGTCATTGATTATCTGAACTACGCGGGGGTCCATGCCGGGCGCAGCTTCGGCTCGTTCCCGGACGGGCAGTCCTTCGAGCGGCAGGAATTTTTCTACGTCACACCCGGCGGCACGAATGACGGACGATTCCCGCCCATCACCGTCTTCATCAACGAGCTGATGGCGCAGAACAGCAGCATTGTCGCCGATCCGGCGGACGGACACTTCGAGGACTGGTTTGAACTCTACAATCCCGGCACGAACGCCGTGGACCTCGCGGGCTATTTCCTGACCGACGCGCTCACGAACAAATTCAAGTTCGAGATCACCACGAACATGGCGCACGTGATTCCGCCCCGCGGCTATTTGCTCGTGTGGGCCGACAACGAGACCGGCCAGAATACTTCGCTCGGCGTGCCGCGCGCCGACCTGCATGTGAATTTTTCGCTGGCCGCGGGCGGCGAGCAAATCGGCCTCTTCGCGCGGGACGGCACGGCCATTGATCAAGTGACCTTCTTCGGCCAGATGAACGACGTGACGCTCGGGCGTTATCCCGATGGCGCGGCGCAGTTTTACTTCATGCCCGGCACCGCGACGCCGCGCGCGGCGAACCAGCTTGCCGCGCCGCCGAACGCCGCGCCCGTGCTCGATTTCATCGGGAGCAAAATTCTGTTCCTCGGCCAGACCCTGGCTTTCACCGCCACGGCGACTGACTCCGACACACCGGCGCAGACGCTCACGTTCTCGCTCGATCCTGGGGTGCCCGCCGGCGCAAGCATCACCGGCGCGGGCGCGTTCACCTGGATGCCCGCCGCGGTGGGCACGAATTCGATCACCGTGCGCGTCACGGACGACGGCTCGCCCGCACTCGACGCCAGCGAGACGATCACCGTGGAAGTTCTCGCCGCGCCGGGCTTCACCAGGAGCCTTCGCAATGGCGACAATGTGGAACTGACCTGGCGCACGCGCGCCGGGAAAAAATATGCGGTGGATTACAAAAACGACTTGAACACCGTGCCGTGGACGCCGCTCTGGACGAACACCGCGCTTGGCGACTCGTTGAGCTTTACGAATGTCGCAACCAATCTGCCGCAACGCTTCTTCCGCATCCGCACGGTGGATTGAGCCAGAGCTTGGGAAGGCCGGGGCAGGGAATCGGGTCGCGCCATAACCCCTCGGGAGTGGAACGAGCGTCCCGCTTCCAAACCAGGACGTTTTGCGGTCTGGAACCTAATCCACCACGGCCAGGTCCATGTCGCGGGTGAAGTAGAGGATGCGTCCGCAGTTGTTGCAGGAGATGATCTCCTGGTTGGCCTGGCATTGCACCACCGTGCCGCGATCCAGCTTCATGTGGCAGCCGCCGCACGAGTGATGGCTGATGCCGACGACGACGTTGCTGCCCTTGCTCCGCAGCAGGCGCTCGTATTTCGTGCGGGCGTCCTCGTCCACGACGGCGGCCAGTTCGGCGCGGTTGGATTCCAGCTTGCCCAGTTCGGCCTGCAAATTTTTCTCCCGCGCGTCGAGGTCGGAGACTTTGGCGTCCACGACTTTCTTCGCCTCGGCGGCGAGCTTCTGCGCCTCGACCACGTCCCGCTGCGCCGCGTCGGCTTTCTCCATGAGTTCGAGTTCCTGATCCTCGATGGCGCTGATGACCTGCTTGCCGTGGTCAATCTCGTGCTGGAGCGCCTTGTATTCCTCGTTCTTCTTGGTCTGGAGCTGCTGGGTGGCCCATTTGTCGATTTGCTGCTGCTTGGCCTCGGCGTCGAGTTCCAGTTTTTTGCGGTCGGATTCGAGCTGCTTGCCGCGCAGCTTGGCGGCGTCCAGCCGGGCCTGCGTGCCGCTGGCGCGCGACAGCAACTCCTGCCGTTCCGGCCCGACATGCGCCAGCTCCTCCTTGGCCTGAATGATTTTGCGGTCGCGATCCTGGAGCACGAGAAGTTTTTCGATTACGTCAAGCATGGCGTTTTAGTCTGCGTCGCGAAAATGTATCGGCGCGATTTTGACGCGTCAATGAGCCGGATGGTTGCGCCGACGCCGACGCCTCAAAAGGTGGAACGGCGCGCGCCCCAAGGGCGGCAACTGCAAGATGCGCGCGGTTTTCCTCGCGGTTGACCCGAGGTGGCGGCGGGGTCATCCCACGCGGCGATACGCTGCGCGCTGGGTTGGAATGCCCTCGGCGTTGAAGCCACGCTCGAAATCGGTGAGCACAGCGGCGAGCCGTTCCGGCGTCGGCACGGGAACGAAGTGGGGATTCGCGTGGAACACGTCGGTCATCTGCGCGAAATAATCCGCATCATCGGTCCGCAGATAGACGAGGCCGTCCACCAACAACGCCGCGCGGATCAATTCGGTGAAGCGCGCATTGACGAGGCGGTTGGCGCGATGCTTGCGCTTCGGCCAGGGGTCCGGGAAATAAATGTGAAATGCCGAGACCGATTCACGCGGCAGGAGATATTCCGCGAAGTAGCCCGCCTCCAACCGCACGACGCGGGCGTTGGCCAGACCGAGCCGGCGCGACTTGCGTTCAATCTTGCGCAGTCGGCCCAGCAGCCGTTCCACGCCGAGAAAGTTCACCCCGGAATTCAGCGCCGCCCATTGCGCGAAGAACGAACCGTCGCCCGCGCCGAGTTCCACTTCGAGCGGCTGCGGCTTGGGGAACAAGCCCGCCACGTCCAGCCGTTCGACATAGGACGGCGGGCGAACAATGATGGCCGGCCTTGCGGCGCCGACAGTGTGCTGTGCTTCCACGCCGCCATTTGAAATGGGAAACGGCAAATCTCAAAGATGAAATCTCCGGCGCGGCCTTCGCGTCTGGCCACGCAGCATGAACTTTTTGCGCGCGCTCGTGTTTCTCGGGATGGTGGCCGGCTTTGTCGCGGGCGCGCAGGGGCAGGGCATCCAGTTCACCAACATCACCCGCGAATCGAACGGCCAGGTCGTGCTGAAATTTCACGCGCCGGCTGGAACCCAGTACCGTCTCGATGCCGCGACGAATCTGAACCTGCCGAGCGACACGCGCTGGACGGCGCTCGTCAGCACGCAGAGCCTCGGCCTGAACCAGTTCACCGACGCGCCCGCCGCCCGCGCGCGTTTCTACCGGGCCAGCACGAACGTCCTGCGCGGCGACACGCTCTTCACCACGAATGGCGAGGTGGTGATGCAGCCGCTCTACCACGCCTCGCTCGTGATGAGCTGGAACGACAAAATCATTTACAGCGATCCGGATGACGACGCGGCGTACGAGTCGCGCTATGCGGGCCTGCCCCAAGGCGAAGTTATCTTGATCACGCACGAGCACGGCGATCATTACAGTCCGGCGAAGTTGACCGCGTTGCGCAAGGCGGGCGGAGTGATCATCGTGCCGTGGAAAGTTTATTTGCGCACGGACTTCGCCAGCTACCGGCCCAACGCCATCGCGCTCCAGTACGGACAGGCTACGAACGTGCATGGCCTGACCGTGCAGGCCGTGCCGGGCTACAATGCGAACCACCTCTTCACAAACAACAACTGCTACGTGCTCACGCTCGGCGGGAAGAAAATCTTCCTCAGCGGCGACACCGGCGATGTGCCGGAGCTTCGCGCGCTCACGGGGATTGATGTGGCGTTTCTCTCCATGAACCTGCCGTTCACGATGAACTGGCTCGGCGCGACGAATATCATCCGGCAGATGCGTCCAAAAATTGTCTATCCCTACCACTACCGCGACTCGGGCGGCACGTTGACGAATGCGGTGCTGTTCCAACAAAACCTGGGGACGGATCTGGGCATCGAAGTGCGCTTGCGGAACTGGTATTGAGGGAGGTGGGATGGTTCCGCATCAGATGCTTCGTCCGTTGCGCCTTTCACTGTCGGTGCGCCTCCGGCTGTCGCAGCGGACGGCTGTTTGCTTTCGTTGGTTCGCCGCGCCCGAAAGTAGATCGCTAACAGGAATTCACCCGGTTCCACACCGGCTGGCCGAGGACGGCGGCCCGCGCGATTTGAGCCGAGGTGCTGCGCATTTCGATGAGGCCCTCGGGACTGCAAAACGCCGCGTGGCACGTCACGATGAGATTCGGCGTCGCCGCTTCCTCGGCGGTGCGCAACGGCTCGGACTCCACGACATCCAGCCCCGCGCCCGCGAGATGACCCGAGCGCAGTGCGGCAAAGACCGGGGCCTTTTGCACGAGGTCGCCGCGCGCGGTGTTGACCAGGAACGAACCGGGTTTCATCCGGGCGATTTCTGGCCCGCCGATCATCCCGCGCGTCTCATCGTTCAGCGGGCAATGAACGGACACGACATCGGCGGTGCCGAGCAGTTCGTCGAGCGAGCCGGCGCGTTCCACGCCCACGGCTTTGTGTGTGCCGACGGGCGCGTAGGGATCGAAGAACATCGTGCGAAATCCAAAGGCCTTGGCGCGCAGCGCCGTGGCCGTGCCAATGCGGCCGAGACCGATGAGGCCAAACGTCAGCGAGCGCAGCCGGCGCATTTTCGCGGCGACCTCGATTTTCCAACCGAGTCGTTTGGCCTCTGCATCCAGCGGAAAAAGTTGGCGCACGAGGGCGAGCGTGAGAGCCATCGCGTGATCGGCGACCTCTTCAGTGCCGTAGTCGGGCACGTTGCAGACGGGGATGCCGCGCGCGGCGGCGGCGATCGTGTCCACGCTGTCGAAACCGACACCATTGCGGATGATGGCGCGGCAGTTTTTCAGGCGGGCGACGACGGCGGCATCCACCCGCGGGCCGTGCCAGAGGATGATCGCGGTGGCCTCGAACACTTCGGAGGGAAAGGGGGCGTTGAAATCGAGCCACACCGTCCGCACCTCGGCCACATCGGCGAGAAACGGTTTCTCGACGGTCGCCTGCGCGTCGGTGAACGGGAATTCCTTCGGGCAGAGAATGACGACGAGAGGTTTGGTCATGCGAAATTTCTTTGACCACGGTTTATCCGAAGGCCACGGATGCCGGGAAGACTTATCCTTTCTCCGCGTTGAAAACCTTGAGCACATTTTCGCTCCGTCATGTGGTGTTCAACGTTTCAGCACCGGCCTGCCGGCGTCGGTCCTCCGCTTGGAGAGTGACTCGTTGGAAACATAACCTTCCGCTTCGGGTGCTGCTTTATCCCGGCTGTATCTTTTGAACTTCTCTTTTCAGCTCCATGGCCCAATCGTTTGGCCCATGAAAGCCACAATCCAGTCCCGTCCCCATTTCCTTTCGCGTCGGGAATTTGTCCGGACCTCCGCCCTCACGGCCGGGGCGTTGGCGATGGCCGGACCGCTCATCCGCACCGCTCGCGCCGGGGAGCCGGGGGCCAATTCCAAGGTGCGCCTCGGCCTGATCGGCTGTGGCGGCATGGGCCGCGGCGACCTCGAATGTTTCTTCCGCAACCCCGAAGTGGACTGCGCCGTTATCGCCGATGTTGATGACTCGCATCTGGCCAAGGGCCTGGAACTGTGCGCCAAGCACCAGCGCCCCAAGCCCGACACCGTCAAGGATTTCCGCCGGGTGCTCGACCGCAAGGATGTGGACGTGGTGGTCATCGCCACGCCCGATCACTGGCACGCCATCCCCACGGTGATGGCCTGCCAGGCGGGGAAGGACGTTTATGTGGAGAAGCCGCTGGCCACGACCATTGACGAAGGCCGCGCCATGCTCACGGCCTCGCAGAAGCACAGCCGCATCGTGCAGATGGGTTCGCAGTGGAGGAGCTGCGCGCACATCATCGAGGCGGCGGAGTTCGTGAAGTCGGGCCAACTCGGCAAGGTGAGCATGGTGCGCGCGTGGGCCTGGCTGGACTGGCAGCCGGAGATTGGCCGGCCTGCGGACGGCAATCCGCCGCCCGGCGTGGACTACGACATGTGGCTCGGCCCCGCGCCCCAGCGCGCCTTCAATCCCAATCGTTTCCATTACAACTTCCGCTGGTTCTGGGATTACGCCGGTGGCCTGATGACGGACTGGGGCGTGCATCTCATCAACATGGCGTTGATGGGCGTGCCGGTCGCCGCGCCCCGGACAGTTTGCTCCAGCGGCGGAACGTTTGTGCAAAACGACATGCGCGAAACGCCCGACTCGCAGATTGCGCTCTATGAATTTCCCGACTTCCTGCTGGAGTGGGAACACAAGAGCGGGATGGGCGTGGGTTTGAACAACCGTTCCTGGGGCGTGTCGTGGAGCGGCACCGAAGGCACGATCTTCCTCAACGACGAGGGCTGGCAGCTCGTCGTCGAGCATCGCAAGGGAAACCTTGAACCCAAGAAGCAAAAGAGCAGCGGTGATCCGCGCCCGGCCCACGTTCGCAACTTTCTCGACTGCGTGAATTCCCGCAAACCGCCCGCGCTCAACCTGGAGCTTGGCCACCACGTCTCGACCGTCGCGCACCTGGGCAACATCGCCTTGCGCACCGGCAGCAAAATCGTGTGGGATGCGACCCACGAAAAGATCGTGAACGATCCGCACGCGGACAAACTGGTGGGTGTGAAATACCGGAAGCCCTGGAAACTGCCCTACTCCAAACGCGCCTAGCCGCCTTCTGCCCATCTCTTCTCTGCCTTGGCCGCTGCGAGCCAGCGGGCGATGGCAGTGTGGCAGTTCGCATTGAGGATGCGCCGTTCGGCCCCTTCGCTCCGCGCTACATATTTGGCGTGGCGTTCGGAACCGCTGGTTCCTCCCGGGCAGTTTAAGCGCCACGCCCCGTGCTTGGGTGTAATTATTGAGCCTCGGTCAATTGGGTGACACGGCAGAAAGCGGAATGGAGCGCGGGCTTTAGCCCGCTTCACTGTGAAAAAGCCCGGCGGGCCAGCTTGTTTCAAGCTCTCGCGATGGTGAACAGTCAAGCGGCCTAAAGGCCGCGCTCCGTCACCGTATGGCGCGAGCCTCAATAGAAGTGGCGGTCAAAAGCGTGGCGTCAGGCGTCGCACCTGACGCCCTTTTAATCAATCCCGTCCCGGTGGGACCGGGCGGCCAGCACGATCGACTCGGTTTGACCGCAACTTCGAATCACCCCCCCGTGCTTCTCTCGAGTGCCTCTTGCCGCTCAAACGGTGCTAAAGAATTTGATTCTGCTCCGGATGAGGACGGGATTGCCTTTTGCTTTTTCCGGTTTCTGGGCTTCCGGCTTTTCCGCCACCTGTCCACTCCTCTGCTGAAATAAACCGACCGAAACCAATTTCATTTTGCCTCCGGATTAGAGGCAGGCGGCGAAAAAAGTTAGAAGTGCCGGAGTGGTCAGGCCGGCAGGCAGACTTCGCCAAACCTGAAGTGCCAAGGGAGGAATGGTCGGGGCGGTGAGATTCGAACTCACGACCTCTTGTACCCGAAACAAGCGCGCTACCAGGCTACGCTACGCCCCGAACCAAAGCGGGGCAGAAAGTGCCTTGTTCCAAAATGTTTGCAACAGGTTTTTCCAAACGGGGCCGAGGTTCTCGCGCGGCTACAGAAACGTGCCCCGGCAACCTGCCGGGTGAGGACTCGATGAGGTAGAACGGCACTCCCGTCACGCGATTCGCTTCATCCCGCCTGCACTTCCGCCGCCAACGCGGCGCGCACGCGGTCCAGTTCTGCTTTCGCCTCGGCGAAGGGGGCGGGGAGGGCGTCCCACTCCGAATTTTTCGCGGCCTGCTCCAGCGTCGCGCAGAGGCTGGCGAGTCGGTGCGCGCCGAGATTGCTGGAACTGCCTTTAAGCGAATGCGCGGCGCGCGAGGCGAGCGCGGAATCTTTTTCGGCCAGACCCTGTTCGAGACGTTGCACGCACGCGGCGGACTCCCGGTTGAACAGTTCGGCCAGTTCGGCGAGCGGATCAGGCTGCCCGGGTTCGCGCAACTCTTTCAGGCTCGCGATACTCACGGGGTCGAGCGCAGGCGCATCGGTTTTCACCTCGGGACGGCGGCGGATGGCCCGCGCCAGCGCCACTTCGAGGTGCGCGATGTGCAATGGCTTGGTGAGGTAGTCATTCATGCCCGCGCTCAGGCAGTGCTCGCGGTCGCCGTCCATGGCGTGGGCGGTGATGGCGATGATGTACACCGATGGGCGCTGGCCACCCGCACCGCGCTTCTCGCGATCCCGGATGCGGCGCGTGACCTCGTACCCGTCCAACTCCGGCATCTGGCAGTCCATGAGAATCACGTCGTAGGGCACGCGCTCGAATTCCTGCAACACCTCCGCGCCGTTGCCCACGGCGTGGGCGGTGTAGCCAAGCTTTTGCAACTGTCGCAGGGCGAGTTTCTGGTTCACCGCGTTGTCCTCGGCGAGCAAAATTTTCAACGCCACGGCGGGGTGCGCGCGCGTGACGCGGGCCGTGCCGCGCGCGGTGGAATGCGGCGCGTGCAGCATCTCGGTGTGCGTGCTGGTGAGGAGCGCGTCGAGCAGGCGCGAACGTTTCGCCGGCTTGATCACGCACTGGCTCACGCCGGATTCATCCATCAGTTCGTGATCCAATCGCTGGCCGAAGGGCGCAAGAATCACCGTGCGCGTGCCGGCGAGCGAAGGCTCGTTCTTGATCGCGGTGGCGAGCGTGAGTCCGTCCATGCCGGCCAGTTGCATATCAATGAGCGCGATGGCGAACGGGTCTTGGGCCTCGGCTCCGGCGCGCAGTTGCCGCAACGCCTCGGTCGCGTCCGCCGCGACGTCGCTGCGGAAACGCCAGCGCTCCAACTGATGCTGTAACACGCGGCGATGCGCCGCGTTGTCGTCCACCACCAGCACGCGGAGGTTTTGGAAATCGGGAATCGGTTCGGGCGTCGCGCTCACCGCCTGCTTCTCGAAAGGCAACTCGAACCAGAACGTCGAGCCGGTGCCGAGCCTGCTCTCGACGCCAATCGTCCCGCGCATCATCTCCACAAGCTGTTTGGAAATCGCCAGCCCCAGCCCGGTGCCGCCGTACTTGCGCGTGGTCGAGCCGTCGGCCTGCGTGAAAGAGCGGAAGATCAGCGGTAACGTTTTTTCCGCCATGCCGATGCCGGTGTCCGTGACGGTGAAGCGGAGATGGACTTCGGAATCCGTTTCACTCTGGCGCGCGACCCGCACTACGACCTCGCCGCGTTCGGTAAACTTCACCGCGTTGGTCACCAGATTAGTCAGCACCTGCCGGATGCGGCGGGCGTCGCCGCGTAACGCCGTCATCACGTCGTCATCAATGGAGTAAATCAGCTCCACGTCCTTGGCCTGCGCGCGCTGCGCCAGCATCTCCATTGTTTCCTCAATCGTCTCGCGCAGCTCGAAGTCAATCGTCTCCACGGAGAGCTTGCCGGCCTCGATCTTCGAGAAGTCGAGAATGTCGTTGATGATGCCGAGCAGCGTGTCCGTGCTGCTGCGCACCGTCTCCGCAAACTCGCGCTGTTCTTCGTCCAGTTCCGTGTCCAGCAGCAAATCCGTCATGCCGGTGATGGCATTCATCGGCGTGCGGATTTCGTGGCTCATGTTCGCGAGAAATTCGGACTTCACCCGCGCGTGTTCCAGCGCGGCATCGCGCGCGTGCTCCAGCGCGGTCTCGGCCTCCTTGAGTTTCGAAACGTCGCGCGAGATGCCGATGATGCCCACCACGGTCGCGGACCGGTTGTAGAGCGGGACTTTTGTGACGGACGCCCAGCTCATGCGCCCGTCGCGGTCGGTGAGGCGTTCCAGCTTGTTGATGAGCGGTTGCCCGGTGGCGATGATGCGTTGCTCGTCTTTGAAAAATTCCTGCGCCAGCGTTTGCGGGTAAAAATCAAAATCGGTCTTCCCAAAAACCTCGGACGGTTCATTCACGCCCAGCCGTCGCGCCATCGAGGTGCTGATGCGGAGGAAGCGCGACTTCACGTCCTTGAAATAAATCCGGTCAGGAATGTTATCCAACAGGGCGCGGAGCAAATCGCGCTCGTAGGCCAGCGCCTCCTCGGTTTTCTTCCGGTCGGTCTCATCCCAAAAAATTCCCTGGATGCCCACGACCTGGCCCGCGGCGTCGTAGAGCGGCGTCTTGATGACGTGGACGTGGATACGGTCGCCCGCCGGCGTCTGGTTCGCCTCGATGGTGTCCACGGGCTGACGCGTTTCCATCACGCGCAGATCGTCCGCGTGATATTTCTGCGCGAGGTGCGGCGGAAAAAAGTCCCAGTCATTTTTGCCCAGCACTTCATCCAGCGTCTTGCCGAGCGAGGCGCAGAATTTCTGGTTGGCGAAGGTGAACCGGCCCTGCGTGTCCTTGCGGAGAATGAACTGCGGCAGGGACTCGACGAGCGCCTGGTAGAACATCTCGGTGTTCTTCAACGCCTCTTGCGTGCGCCGCTGCTCGAAGAGACTGCGTTCCAGTTCCACGAGATGCCGGCGCAGCTCGCATTGCACCATGACTTCGTGCGCGAGAATGCGCAGCGCCTCGCATTGCTGCTCGGAGAGGCGGCGTTTGCGCGTGTCCCCCACGGCCAGCACGCCAATCTTGAAACCATCCTTCGTGCGCAGCGGCATCCCCGCGTAGAAGCGCAGGCGCGGCTCGCCGGTGACGAGCGGAGAATCCTTCCAGCCCGCCTCGCGCTCCGCGTTTTCCACGACCAACAAGTCGTCGCCCAGGATCGCGTAGGTGCAGGGCAGCGCGTCCCGCGGCACCTCCGAGTGGGCCAAACCGATGCGGCTCTTGAACCAGAGGCGACGCTCATCCACGAGCGTGACCAGCGCGACGGGTGTCTCGCAAATGTTTGCGGCGAGCTTGGTGAGATCGTCGAAGGCGGCCTCGGGGAGTGAGTCGAGAACGTTGTAGCGGCGGAGCGCGGCGAGTCGCACGGATTCGTCAGCGGGCGGCGCGGGGGCGGCGGTGCCTTTCAGCTGGTCGGCGACTTGATGTAAGAATTTCCGCACGCGCTTGAATTGCCGAAATTTCTAGGTGAAGGGGGTGGAAAAACCAAACACGAAAAAAATTTCTGTCTGCCGGACCGGTGTCAAACTTTCAGGGCCCCTTCACAACGGCGCCCCGTCCATTCGTTGACAACGCAAATTCGCTTTTGCATATTGCGCGCCCGCTAAGGCGGACGGTGCGGTAGGTTACCCAAGTGGCCAACGGGGGCAGACTGTAAATCTGCTGGCTTACGCCTTCGATGGTTCGAATCCATCACCTACCACCATCTTCTTTCCGCACCGTGTCTCCAGGCTGGTTGGCGAGCCTTTAGAATCATTCATGCCCCGCAGGAAGGATCGCGCGCGTACTTTCCCTTATTACGTTTCCATGCCCCTTACCCATCTCCTCGTCATTGCGCCCGGGACGGTGGTTTCACACCATGCTCGCATGAAGCATCTGGGATCCTTGATCATCTTGGTCATTCTCGGCGTCGCCGCCGTGACGGGCCACGCGGCGATTTTGCTGCGCGATGACTTCGCGTACGCCGACGGCGCGCTCACGAATGTTTCCGCGATGAAATGGCGCACGCACAGCGGCACGCCGGGCGAGCTGAACGTCGCGGGCGGCAGCGTACTCTTGAGCCGCCTGGAGACGGAGGACGTGAACGCGGCGCTCGCCGCGTCCGTCGTGCCCGCCAGCGGGGGCGTCATTTACTCGCGCTTCACCTTCGTGCTCACGGAGCTGCCGGTCAGTTCCAAGGCGACGTTCTTCGCGCATCTCAACGGATCGTCCAGTCAGCGCGGGAGAATTTTCCTCACCACCGGGGGCGCGGGCGCGGGCCGGTTCCGGCTCGGCATCGCGAACGCCACCAACAGTCCGTCCGCCGTGTGTCTGACGAATTTATTTCCGAACCAAACTTACACCGTCATCACGCGCTACGTCGTCAGCAACGCCGTGAGCACGCTCTGGATTGATCCCGTTTCTGAATTCAGCGCGTCCATCACCGGCGTGGATGTGGGGATCGCCACGCCGATCAGTGCATTCTCCTGGCGGCAGGACGACGACCTCGGCCAGATGATCGTGGATGATTTGTTCGTGACCACTTGTTTCACCGAGGCGCTGGTCGGCAATGCCACTCCGTTCATTTCCACCGTGCCGCCGCAGCAGATCGTGGTCGGCGGCACCACGCACGTTCCTTTCGTGTTCGGCGATGCGGATACGGTGGCGGAGGGACTTCAAGTTTGGGCTTACGCCACGAACACCGTGCTCGGGACCAATCTCAGCGTCTGGGCGAGCGGTTCCAACGGCACGCTCTCGATCACCGCGGCCCCGGAATTCATCGACGAAACCCTGATCACGATCGGCGTGACGGATGGGTTCTCGACGAATCGCAGTTCCTTTCTCCTCTCGGCCCTGCCGGCGCTGCTGCTGGCGGATGATTTTAATTACGCGGGAGGCCCGCTCATTTCCAATGCTGCTCCCACGTGGGTGCATCACGGCGGCGGTACGGGAGAAATTCAGGTCGTCAACGGCCAGATCTCGATGGGCGAGCCGTTCACCGAGGACGTGAACGCGCTGCTCCCCTTCGGGCCGTTCGTGCCGGAGAGCAGGCTGACTTTCTATACGAGCTTGCGGATCAATTTCTCCGAGTTGCCCGGGAGCAGCGGAGATTACATCGCGCACTTCAATCCTAGTGGCGCGCGTTGCCGTTTGATCGCCAACACCCTCACCGCCGCCCCGGGAAAATTCCGCCTGGCTATCGCCAACGCCAACGTCGCGCTCGCGCAAACGTGGCCGGTGGACCTCGTCACGAATCTCAGCTACCTCGTCGTGCTGCGCTACGACCCGCGCACGGCGATGAGCACGCTCTGGGTGAATCCTTTGAGCGAAATCAGTCCCGGCACGAACGCCACCGACGTCGCCGCGCCCGTGCCGCTCAGCGCGTTCTGCTTCCGGCAAAGTGCCAGCATCGGAAAGTTCACGGTGGATGATTTGCGCGTGGGCTTGAATTTCGCCGCCGTCACGGCGGACTCCCTCACGCCGCGTCTGAAGATTCAATGTGTCTCGCCGCAGGTGATGCGGATTTCCTGGCCTGCGACCCTGAGCGGATTCGCGCTGCAATCGAGCACGGAACTGGACGCGCCGGCCTGGTATGACGTGGAGGAAAGGCCCGTGTTGATCGGCAGTGAGTTCGTGGTCACGAATATGGTTGCCATGAGCACGGAACTGTTCCGTCTCCGCCGATTGGGGCCTGTTCCGTAGAAAAAAATCGGCCGAGTCGCAATTCCAGTGGTCTCCAGTTCGCCGCGCGATGGGGCCAGCGTCCGCTTCAGTAGAAGAACAGCGCGGCGAGG
The DNA here is from genome assembly GCA_043758205.1 of Akkermansia sp. Taxonomy (GTDB): domain Bacteria; phylum Verrucomicrobiota; class Verrucomicrobiia; order Limisphaerales; family SIBH01; genus JANNGC01. The sequence goes on along the minus strand of JAYVNY010000021.1, from coordinate 5,402 downwards.
GCGTGCCACGCGGTGAAGATGAGGAGTAGCACGGAGAACGGGATGTGGACGAGCAGCCAGCCGTGCAGCCAGTGCTGGAGCTTGGTTTGCAAATCCAACTGACGGCGTTCGTCGCACCAGCCCTGCAACTGCTCCACCTTGTCTTTCAAGTCCTGTGGCACGCTGATTTTCAGGAAGCGGAATTGATCATCCGAGACGCGTTGCGCGCCGAGCAACAGCTTGTCGCCACGCTGGGCGGCGAGATACGGCAGGGCGGATTCATCCAGGAACTGTTTGTAGATTTGCAGGCCGGGATCGGGTTCAGGTTCGACGACCACGACCGACTCGGAGGGCGCGGCCAAATCCGCGAGCGACAGGGCGGGCGCGTCGGTGGCCACTGGTGCAGGCGCGGGAGCAGGAGCCGGCGGCGGCGTGTCGAGCGCTTTCCGCATTTCCTGCGCGCTCTCGTGCATCTGCTGACGCAGGTGCGGGATCTGCTCGAAGATGGTTTCGAGCGGCACCTGTTCTTTCATCAGGCGCGGCACGAACTGTTGCAGCGCCAGTCCGTAGAACCCGCTGACCATCACGATGGCGTAGATGATGAGGAACCACGTCGTCATCGGCGAGCCGGTCGAGAAGCCGCAGTGCAGCAGCACGAGCGGAATGGTCAGCACGGTCAGCCAGATGTGACCCTTCAACCACGTTTGCAGGCGACCGACTTTGAGTGTCGGGCGCTTGCGGCGCAGTCCGAGCAGCGCGGCAAAAACAAATATCGCGGCGGACACGCTGCCGTAAATTAAACCGAGCGGCGTGCCGCCCACGCTGCGGCCCGTGTCCCGCACTTCGCGGTGCAGGCCGGCGGGCATGGACAATTTGAACGGCAGCGTGCCGGGATGAAATTCACTGACGTAGAGCAGCGCCGCCGCCACCGTCGCCACCGCCGTGAAGATGGCCCATCCGAAATGTTGCCGGTTGATGATCACTTTTTGCGCGTGATGAACTGGGTGTTCGCGTCGTGCGTGGTGCGGGGGTCGAACTTCTTCGGATCGCCGCCGGTCTTCGAGACGTAATGCCCGGCGAAATACGTCGTCGGATCCACGCGGCGCGCGGCGTCATGCGGACAGGCATAGACGCAACTGGGCATCGAAAGGTCGGTGCAGAGGTCGCACGTTGCGGCCTTGGAACTTTTCTTCACCGCCGGCTTGGGCGCGGGCGCGGTGCCGTCGGCGGGCGCGGCGGCGAGCGCCTTCACTTCCTCCATGAACTCGACGGGGTGCATGTTGATGTTGCCGAATGGACACAGCTCCGCGCACTTGCTGCACCCGATGCACCAGTCCTCGATGATGATTTCGAGGTTGTCCTTCCGGCGGATGGAGCCAACCGGACACTGCGTCATGCAAAGCGGATCGCGGCAGGTGCGGCAGGTGGTGGCGACGAGATACTTGTCGTAACGCAAGCCGTCGCGCAGCAATCGCGTGACGCCATCGTGCGCCTCGGCGCAGGCGCGCACGCACAAGTCGCAGCGCGTGCAGCGGTCGAGATCGATGATGAGAAGGTTCTGCGCCTCGAACAAACCTTGGTTGAGAAACTCGTCGAGGTTCAGGCCGCGCGGCAGTTGCTTCTTTTGGCCGGCTTTGATGCGCGTGTCAGCGACTTGGGTGAGCATCGCCTTGACCAACGGGAAGCTCGTGAGCATCTGCTCGAAATCCTCCTTGCCGATCTTCACCAGCGATACGGTGTCGAGCGCGGTGCAGGTCGCGCCGCGCGGCTGGTTGAAGAGCAGACCAATCTCGCCGAAGTAATCGCCGCGCCCGAGATACGTGCGAACCATTTCGCCGCCGGGCATGGCGTTCGAAACCTTCACCATGCCGGAGCGAATGAGATAAAAGGCGTCGGCCGCGTCGCCCTGTTTGCAGATGACCTGGCCCTTGCCGAACGTCACCAACTCCACGCGCGGATTCAGCAGCGCGAGAAAAGTTTCATCCACCGAGGAGAACAACGGCACGCTGCGGAGATGGTTGTTCAGCGAACGCTCGCGATATTTTTTGTCGAGTTCGACTTTGAAGGTCGTGCCTTTGAAGGTGCCGACTTTCACTTTCGTGTTCGCCTTCGTGACCGCGTCCACCTCGCGCGAACCCATCAGCATATCGAGCACGACGCGCAGGAACTCGACCATCACGCATTCCTCACTGGCCTGCACCGTGGCGGAGCGCGGCTGGAAGGTGCGGCAGGTCATCTCGCCAAACAATTCGCCGGGGTCCAGCGCGGCGATGGGGCTGTTGATGGACAAATCCACCGAGGCATCGATCGGGATGAAGTGCTTGGTGTTCTCGTCGCGGTGCTCGGTCTTGTCCGAGACGAGGAAACTTTTCATGCGCGCCACGAAGCCGCCGAGGCCGCGCCGGGTTTTGACGTGGGCGATTTTGTTCTGGATGAAAATGTTGACGCGACCGGAGACGATGTAGAAGGCCGTGGAGCCGCACTCACCCTCCTCGCAGACCAGTTCGCCGCGTTTAAAACGCCGGAGCACCGCCGCGCCTTCGGCCCACTTCAACTGCGGCGCGGGGATTTCTTTGAGCCAGGGCAAGTACTCGAGCAGCTTCTCGGTGCTGAGTGGTTCGCCCCGCTCGAGTTTGTCAGTGCTGGTACTGGGTTGCATTGAAGAGGGCGAAGAACTAACACAGCGTGCGTGCGCGGCAAAGAACAGTTTGTGCGAAAGGGGATTTTCAAAAACCAAATCCCAAAATCCAAATCCCAAACAAATTCCAAACTTCAAATTCCAAACTCTACAGCGTGCGCTTGGGAGCTTCGGCTTCCCGCCGGGCCGCATCTCGCTCCCCAGTTTTGGAGTTTGGAATTGGGAATTTGTTTGGGATTTGGATTTTGGGATTTGGGATTTCTCCGCCGCCTGGCCTTTGTTCCGGTTCTTTTGCACGCTCTGACCCTGAGCGCCGCCGAAATCTCCGCTCCCAAATTCCTCGGCTCCCAAAGCTGCGCCAACTCCATGTGCCACGGCGGAGCCGGGGACAAGCGCGATCAGTTCGTCACCTGGTCGAAGAAGGATTTCCACACGCGCGCGCCCGCCACGCTCTCGATGTCGCGGAGCGCGCGCATCGCGGAGACGTTGAAAATTTCCGACGCGACGACCAGCGCGCGTTGCACGGAGTGCCATAATCCTTTTCAGGCCGTGCCGGACGAGCGCAAAGGCCCGCTCGTCGGAAAGCTCGAAGGCGTGTCGTGCGAGAGCTGCCACACCGCGGCGGAGAACTGGCTGCTCACCCACACGCGCCCGGACTTGAAGCACGAACAAAAGGTCGCAGCGGGGATGCGGGATCTGAAAAATCTCTATGTGCGCGCGAACACTTGCGTCGCGTGCCATCAGAATCTTGATCCCGAACTGCGCGCGGCGGGACATCCTGAACTTACCTTTGAACTCGACGGCCAGTGCGTGACCATGCCGCGTCACTGGCCGGAGACGAACCGATTGCGCGGCGCACAGGCGTGGTTCGTCGGCCAGGCCGTGGCGGCGCGCGAGGCGGCGGCGCAAGCGGCGGACGCGAAAGCGAGTGATGAAGTGCGCGCACGCGCCGCCGCGCTGTCCGCTTTGTTGAGCATCGCGCCTGAGCCGCTCGCGGTGGACAATCTGGCGCGCGAAGTCGCCGGGCAGAACTGGAGTGATTCAGAGATTCGCGCGCGCTTGGAAAAACTTTCCGCCACGCACACCGCGTTTGCCGACGCCAAATCGTCTCTGGAAATCGCGCAGCGCGCCGAGCGCACGGTGCTCGGTTTGGAGCGGCTGCTGGTCGCGCTCAAGTGGAACAAGCACGCCGCGTTCAGCCCCACACTTGATGAGTTGTTCAAAGCCGTGCAGTCGCGTCCCGATTTTCGCTCTGCTGAATTCGCGACCGCCCTGAAGTCATTCCACGAGGCCGTGGTGGCGCAGAAATAAGTCCGCCCGCGCCGCCGTTTCTTAATCCACCTTTTCCTGACGCAACACCACGAGCGCATTCGCGGCGGGACGCGGGCGGCCTTCGGAGGGATTGTTCATCACGTTGCCATAGACCCAGATCGTGGCCGAGCCGCCGCCGTCGAGGTTGATGGCCTCGTCGCAACCGATCTTGACCAGGTAAGCCGCGAGTTCGGGGAAGGTCATGCCGGCGGAAATTTTCTGCCGTCCGTCCACCTCCACGAGGAAGAAATACGCCTTGTTCCAACCGAGAGCTACGCGCGGATGGCGCGGTTGCAGCCCGCCAAAACTCATCGGCTTGCCCTCGCGCACGAGGGCCGGGCCGCCGCCGAGGGCCACGGGCGAGCCTTTCACGCTGGGGACGGTGGCGGTGGTGAGCGTGAGGGTGTCGCCCGCTTTCACGGCACTGAACCGCGCGGCCAGATCGGGCCCGGCGGAGAGAATCATCGTCTTGCCGGTGATGGATGCGTCGCCGCCTTCGCGCACTTCCTGCACCGTGGCCGTGTAGGTTTCGCCTGCGCGAAGAGGCAGCCAGCGATCGGCCGCGCCGCGAGCCAGCACGAGTTCCAGACCGCCGCTGGTGTGGGTGGAGGTGCCGTTCGCGCTGGTGAACAGCACGAGTTCATCTCGGGCCCGCTCCTCGTTTAATCCGAAGGGCAGCGCCGTGCCGTCGCCCAGCCGCGCCGTGAAGGCGGACTGCACATTCGTGTGATGCGGTGCGCCGGTCGCGTCGAGCCAGAAGCAGGAGCGGGTCCGGGAAGGGCCGCTGACCAGTTCGCCCTGGGAAATCTGCAAGCCTTCCGGGTCGCCGGGATATTTGTTCGCGCTCTTGTAGAAGTCGCCGTTGATCGCGGCGAGCGGGCGCGCGCCGTCCTTTTGGAGCCACATGACCTGCTCGGTGAGGAGCGACATGCCGAGGCTGTTGCTCTGACCAAGGGCGGTCTCGAGACGGAAATCTTTCCGATAGCGCGCCACCTTCACGATGTGGATGGACCAAGGCACCTCGGGCACCTCGTCGTGCATGTAAGTGATCCCGGGGCCGCTCTCCGGCGGGCGGTTGGTCTGTCCCCCAAAAACCGGCGTGGTCCAAAGCAGACAGCCGAGCGCCAGCACGCACGCGGCGATCCACCATCCGTTTTGCCGGACCAAGGCCGGTGTCGTGTTCCCTGAGTTTTTCACAAGCTTGATTTCTGGTCTGTCGAGCCGCCGCCACTTTTCCTGAATCGGCGAACCGGGACGTTGCGCGTTATCTGACGCGGGCGTCGAATCAAAATTCGTGAGCGAGGGCGAGGTTTTACAACGTGGGGAATTAAGGATGAATCAAGCCGACGCTGTCCGCGCCTCGCCGGGTGCATCCTGAGGGCCTGTTGCCCAAATCACTTGCCCAAAAATAGTTTGAACAGAAGGGGATCGGTCGGGATCCGATCTTCCGTAGGATGGGCCTTCACCAACCGCA
>JAYVNY010000020.1:0-3072 GCA_043758205.1 Akkermansia sp. | reverse complement strand
GGCCCGCCCGCCGCGCCCTGACTTTGAAACTCGGACGTGGGCGAAACGAGCAGCGAGCCGGATTGCAGCGCATTCACTTCCACGAACACACCAATCGGTGTGACCAGCCCACGCGTGACATTGGTGTAGAAAACAGTTCCGCCGTACGTGCCCGCCGCCAATGTGTCAGCCGCCGCCGTCAGCGTGACGAAATTGGTGAACTTCCCACCGGGCGAGACTGTGCCGCGATTGGTGGAGAGTTGCAGCCAGTTCACATTCACTGACGCCGTCCAGGTCACGCCGGTGCCGCCCGCGTTACCGAGGAGGTGTTCCAAGGCCGCCGGAGCGAACGGCCCGCCCGCCGGCCCGGCGAAGGACGTGCCCGTCACACTCACGTTGAACTCCGGTTGCAACGGCGTGGCGTACGACTCCACCACTCCGGTGGTGATCGAGCTGTCCGGGCAGATCGCGCCCAGGCCCAGACCGCGCCGCGCGAAGGCCGTCCATGCCTGATTCGTGTCGCCGGAGAAGCCCGGCGTGTTCTGAATGGCCAGCAGGATGGCGTCGCGCGCCTGGAGAAAACTCGGATTCGGCGGCGAGAGCTGCAACCCGCGCGTCACGTAGCCGAGGATGCGGCGGTGGACGTTCGTGTATTCCAGCGAATTCGTCGGCGCATATTTCCGCAGCAGTCCGGCGCGCAAGTCCCACAACAGGCTGCACCAAATCTCGCCCTGCCGATGGACCGCGTTGCCCGAGCTGGTGATGATGGGGCTGACGGGCACGCCCGGATGCGTGGAGGCGGTGCTTACATCAATGTCGCGAAAGGTCAGCGGATTGACGTTGAGATTCGTGGAGTACGGATAGCGCCGGATGCCGTAGTAATAATTTTGCTGGAGGCCGGCGAACTGGAAAGTGATGTAGCCGCCGAGCGGATAATTCCCGCCCAAGTCATCCTCGTGCTGGGCCAGCAGCGCCAGCGCGTAAAAATCCGACCAGCCCTCTCCCATGCCGTAGGTCTGCAATTGGTTGATGCCCACGCCGCCGCCAATCGTCCGGTCGGTCAGCCCGTGCGTGTATTCGTGCAGCACCACGTCGGCATCAAAGTCCCCGTCGCGCGACGGTGTCGAACTGTTGAACAGAAACATCTGAATCCTCGGCGGGGTGCCGTCACGAGTGGGCGTGTAGTTCGCGTTGTTGACTCCCGAGCCATCCTGCGCGTCAGCAAACACCGCGTCATTATCCGCGCCGCCGCGTCCGAAGTTGTCCTTTTGGAAATTCCCCGCGCTCTCGGTGAAGCCCAGTTCATAGAGCCGGTCGTGCATGAAGTTGCACCAGTAGAAAAGCTGCACCACGGCGGCGGCCGAGTAGTTCGTGGGGCTGGTCGCGAAATCAATCGGGAAATCAAACACACGCTGGCCGGCGCCGTTCACCGTCGCCTGAATGCGCGGCACGTCCGCGCGGTCGTCGCCGTCGCGGTCGAGATGTGCGTCCACGTTGTTGCCGCGCGGATCCATCAGTCCCTCGCCGAGCCAGCCAATCGGCGAAGCCGTCGCGTTCATGTTGCTGAGGGTCACCAACGAGCGCGGAACATACGGCGCCTGCGTATTGGCCGGCGTGGCCAGACCGGGCGACATCGGCGCGGGGCTGTCGCTGGTATAGACGCGGTACTGAGCCTCGCCGACTTCCACCGTGAGTTTGCGGCGCACCAGAATCGCGCCGGTCTCAGCATCAATGGCCAGACGGAAGCGTTCGCTGAATTCCCTCCGGTTCAATTCCACGTCCCAGCACAACCGCAACGTGTCGCCGTCCAGCGGCAGCCACACGAGGCTCGCGCGGGCTTGGCCGGGCAGCGGGCGCAGATCAAATTTCTGTTGCAACGTCTGCGCCGCCGGCGCGGCGAGAGGTTTCGACGCGGAAATAATCTCGCCGAGATTCTCCGCCGCGATCCGCAGCGCGCCCTCCGCGCTGACCGGCGGCGCGAGCGCCTTGGCCTGGCGGCTCGCCGTACCGCGATCCGCCGCGCGCTCCGGCTCCGGCACGAACTGGCTGGAGAGCGAAATCAATTCTCCCTCCGCGCTGCTGTGCGCCACGAACACGGAATCAAAAACCGGGATGCCGTCCACCCGCTGCTCCCACGCCACGGTGCGCTGGCCGAGTTCATTCGTGTGATTGCGCGTCGCCCGTGCCGTGGAGAGAACTTCCGGCCCATGCCGGAACAGCGCGCGGTGCTCCTCCAGAAACGCCTTCACCGGCTCGTCTTTGGCGAAGCGTTTCGCCGTGGCCGCCGGGATCGCGCCCGATAATTTTCCCGCGGACGAACGCACCCACTTGGGCGAGCCGAGGACGGTGTCAAAATCCACCACGACGTCCGGGGCGCGGGATTTCAGTTCGGCACGCGCAGCCTGCTGTCCGGCCAGGGACGCGGCCTTGGCGGGGGAAGCGACCGGGGCCGTGACCCGCAGATCGAAGTTCGTGAGCGACTCCCGCGACACCGCGTTCCGGGCGGACGCGGGAAAAGCCAGGCCCATCAGGACCACGACGCAGGCGCACCGGCTCAAGTGAATGAGCCACTCATGTGGGGCGGAAAAAGTTTTGCTGTCGGCGGAAAAATTGATTCGGAAAAGTGCTGGGTGAATGGGGGAAAGTCAATTCGTGGCCCCACGCGGGGTGGAATCGGAAGTGGCGGGCAAGGCGGGCCGGTTGTGCTGGGCCTGTGGCGCCGCAGGCTTTGGGACTGCGGTAAGAATTACCGCTCTGGATCCCCGCCGGAGGCGAGTCCCCGGAGACTGACGCTCCGCTGCCTCCAGAGCGGCGATGCTCGCCGCAGTCCCAAAGCCTGCGGCGCTACCGGCCGGGCCGGGCCGCCACTGGCCACCCCACTGCTGACCACCTTGGTCCGATGTGGAGTTTAGCGGCTTGGAATATGTTTGGATGTTGGGCTTTGGGTTTTGAAATTTAGTCTCTCCTTCTCCTGCCCCGCCCGCCTGTGACTAAGCCCCCGTCGTGTGCTTCTCGATCATCGTCACGATCTCTTCGAGGCTCGCTGGCTTCGCGAGACAGGGACGGCCGGAAATGATTCCGTCCATTTCCTCC
>JAYVNY010000019.1:0-26252 GCA_043758205.1 Akkermansia sp. | reverse complement strand
TTACAACTCCCCTGTGGACTTCGAAAAACAACTCAACTAGAAAGCCCACGTCTCGATGCACTCACCCAACACCTGTCCACCAAATCGGGGCAAGGCCAGAGACCAACGGTGAGTTTCATAATGTGTGAAGCGGCTAATAGTCTGCTTACCGACACACCCTCACTCCAACCCCAAAATCCTCCGTCCCTGCTCCGAAATCATAGACTGGTGCCACGGCGGATCCCAGACCACGGACACGTCCGCCTCTTCCACGCCGTCGAGGGTCAGGATTTTTTGCTGCGCGTCGCCGGCGATCACGCCGCCCATGCCGCAGCCGGGCGCGGTCAGCGTCATCTTCACGCTCACCTTGTTCGTGCCGGAAGGAAGCTTCTCCACCACGAGGTCATACACGAGGCCGAGGTCCACGATGTTCACGGGAATTTCCGGGTCGTAGCAGGAGCGGAGCATTTCCCAGATTTGCTTTTCGTCCACGTCGGCGGCGATGACGGCCTTCTTTTCCTCGACGGGAATTTCCAAGCCGAGCGCGTCCGCGTCCTTGCCGGCGATGCGGTAAAGCCCGCCGTGCGCGTGGACGGTGAAGGTGCCGCCGAGCGTCTGCGTGATGTCCACCGGCGTGCCCTTGGGCAGCGAAATGGGCGAGCCGTGGGGAATCTGCACCGCGTCGCAATCGCGGCTGAGTTCGAGAGAAGTCACATTCGTCATGGCAGAAATCTCCGCGCTCGCGGGGCGGTTGTAAATGGTCGAGTGAGCGGCGGGGAAAGCAGGTGAGTGAGTGGGTGAGTCAGTCAGTCAGTGGGAGGAAAAGCGTTGGATATTACCCGGGTACTTTCTCACACACCCACTGACTCGCTCACCCACTCACTTTTTGATGTCTGCCCCCGAAGCTTTGGTGTTTAGTCCGCGCCCGTGCCGGAACTGACTCCGAAACTTTTCTTCGCCATCATCGCCGTGCTCTTCATCGGCATCTCGAAGGCCGGCTTCGGCGGCGGACTCGGCCTGCTCACCACGCCCCTGGCCGTGCTCACCTTCGGCCCGAAGGACGCCATCGGCATCATCCTGCCCCTGCTCTGCGCGGGCGACGCCTTCTCGCTCTGGAACTACTGGGGCAAATGGCGCGCGGAGAATCTCAAGTTTGTCCTGCCCGGAGTCATCGTCGGCATCGTCATCGGTGTGCAACTCATCGGCCGCTTTTCCGCGCGTGAACTGAACATCGCCATCGGCTGCATTGCCGTGACCTTCGTGCTCTTTCAACTGGTGAAGGATAAAATCTTCCGCGCGGAAGGGGCCTTCTCACCCAACCACAAAGTCGGCGTCCCCATCGGCCTCGCCACCGGCATCACCTCTACCTTCGCGCACGGAGCGGGACCGATCATGAGCATGTTCCTCATCCCGCAGCGGCTGCCGAAAGAAACCTTCGTCGCGACCAACGTCCTCATTTTCACCTTCGTGAACTGGCTCAAGATGCCCTTCTTCTGCATTGACCAGTCGCAGATCCCCCTGCCCGTCTTCGCCTCGCGCGCGCTCATCACCCGTGAGACGCTGATCATCAGCGCGATTTTTTTCCCGCTCGTGCCGCTCGGCGTCTGGCTCGGGGTGTGGATGAATAAACGCATCTCGGAGAAGAACTTCATGCGCGTAGTCTTCGCCTTCCTGTTCGTGACCGGGCTGGAACTGATTTTCCAGTTCGAGCGACTGTTCGCGCGGTGAGTGGACCAAGGGGCACCCGCGCGCTTCCACCCAATGGAACGCGCACCCGCGCCGGGCGGTTCGCGGAGGGCACGCCGCGCCTTCCCGGCCCTGAGCCTAGGTAATTCCTCCTAGGCGTCCGCCGTCCTGCCCCTGATTTTTTTCCTGATTGTGACGCGGTAGCCTGTCCCTGCTTCTATGAAAATCGTGCTTCGTCACAAAACTACCGGGCGTTATTACCGGTCGCCGGGCCGCTGGGTCCGGCGCGCGGACAATGCGCTGTCGTTCGACGCGCTGGAGTCCGCGCAACAGTATCAACGCCAGCATCACATCAACGAAACCCAGCCCGTGCTCCGGCTCGCGCCGTATCTCATGCCGCTCCTGCACGGCGCCCGCGCGTCCCAGTGGGAGGGCTGGCTGCAATCGCGCGCCGGCGAATGGTACGGCAGCCAGACCGGGCGCCTGGGAGACAATTGAAATCGCCCAAGAAAATTTTCCACCGCCGACCCGGCCTGCACGGACACGACGCGCCGTCCGTCGAGCGGTTTCTTTTTTCGGGCCGGCCAGACCTGGAGGAATTCCTCCGCGCGGAATCCGTGACGGCGAATGATGACGAGACTTTTTCCCTTCAAGAAATTTCCCTGCACACCTCCACGGAGACCCGCTTATGAAATACGTGCTGCGCAGCCAGTTGAACGGTCGTTACCTCAAACGCTCCGGCGTGTGGGTGCCGCGGCTCGATGAGGCCATCACCTTCAACGACCCCGGCGAGGCGCGCGAGTTCTGTCAGGCGCATCACATCGAGAACGTGCAACTGATGCAGTGCCCAATGCCGTATCTGATGACCTTGCTCGCGGGCCGGGACTGAAACGGAGCGCCGAGCATTGTTCGGCCTAGGGCGACGGGGTGCCGGGTGCATGTTGAACGACCTGGGGCCACGAGGCTGAAAGCCTCGCCACCTGCCGACAGGAATGTCGGCGCTACGTAACGCCGGCTTTCCAGCCGGCAGGTTCCGAGGCTTTCAGCCTCGTGTCCCTCCCAACCCCCAGCGCGGTAACTGCAAGGTGCGCCCCGTAGTGTCAGTCATGCCGGGCCATGCTCGGCGCTCCAGCCGTCACTGCTACAACTAACAGCATCCCGCGCGAACCTTGCCGCCTCGCCGCGCGTCACAATCCGCGTTCATGAAATCTCTGATTGCTCCGATATTTTCGCGCCGATACGTTCGCGTCATGTCATCACCCGCCCTGCTCCGCGCCGCGCTTTGCTGCGCCCTTGTCGCCTGTTCGCTGACCCTGCGTGCCGCCGAGGAAGGCGTGAAAATGATCCAGACGAACGACCGCGTGCGTGTCGAAATTAACGGCGAGTTTTTCACCGACTACTTCTTCCGCATGAAGCAGCACCCGGCGTTGATGACGGACAAGAGCGGCGTGACGACCACGAACGCAACGAAGCACACCTACTTTTATCCGCTCATGGGACCGGGCGGCGTGAACATGACGCGCAGTTGGCCGATGGTTCCGGACGCGGAAGGCGAGGAGAAAGATCATCCTCATCATCGCTCGCTGTGGTTTGCGCACGGTGCGGTGAACGGCGTGGACTTCTGGGCCGAGACGCCGAAGGCCGGGAAGATTCAGCACGCCGGTTTCAGCGAAGTGACTTCGGGCAAGGACTTCGGCCTGATGAAATCCACGAACAAATGGGTCGGGCCGGATGGTAAGACGGTCTGCACCGACGAGCGGGTGTTCCGCGTGTACAACCGTCCGGCGAAGGAGCGGCTGTTCGACTTCGAGATCACCATTCAAGCCCCGGCGGATCGCGATGTTCTCTTCGGCGACACCAAAGAAGGCACGATGGCCGTGCGCGTGAACGAGGAGATGCGCGTCGTCCACGGGAAAAACAAACCCGGCAAGGGCCACATCGTCCTGAGCAGCGGCGTGCTGGACGCGCAGACGTGGGGCAAGCGCGGCGAGTGGTGCGATTACAACGGCCCGGTCGGCGGCAAGCACGTGGGCATCGCGATTTTTGATCATCCGTCGAACCCGGTGCATCCGACCTACTGGCATGTGCGAGACTACGGGCTGTTCGCGGCCAATCCGTTCGGCATTCACGACTTTGAGAAGAAGGAGCCGGGCGCGGGCAACTTGAACATCCCCGCCGGCAAGAGTGTGACCTTCAAGTATCGTTTCTACATCCACGAAGGCGACGAGAAGCAGTCGAAGGTCGCCGAGCGGTTCAAGGAATACACCGCGACCAAATGATTTCTTCGGTTCAAGGTCCAAGGTCCAAAGGCCAAGGTAGCGACAACGCTCGTCCTTGGTCGCATGAATTGATGGGAGGAGTAAATCTTTGGTGTGAGTCGAACACGTTCTCCCTCACCCCGGCCCTCTCCCGCTGGGAGAGGGAGAAAGTCATGCAGCGCTCGTCGAGTCGGGCGCGATGGAGAGCAGTGATGCTGGATGCCACGCTCCCTCTCCCAGCGGGAGAGGGCCGGGGTGAGGGAGAACGCGAGCCAATCAAAACCGCCACGACTTCCCGCACGTCGTCCGACCTTGGACCCCATGCCCGCCTTGTCCGTAAATTTTCACAAAACTGAATCACCCAACCCACACCCCCATTTATGAAAGCACTCAACCGCCGCAGTTTTCTCACCCGCACCGCCCTGGCCACCGCCGCCGTCAGTTGGACGGCGCGCTCGTGGTCGCAGGTCGCCGGCTCGAACAGTGACGTGCGCATCTCCGTCGTCGGCTTCGGCGGACGTGGCCAGTCGCACCTCAGCGAGTTCAGCAAAATGTCCGGGGTGCGCATCACGAGCTTGTGCGATGTGGACAGCACGGTTCTCCGCAAGGAGGTGGACAAGTTCGGAAAGGCCGGCCAACCGGTCACGCAGGCCAGCGATATCCGCAAGGTGTTGGAAGACAAAAATGTGGACGTGGTGTCCATCGCCACGCCGAACCACTGGCACTCGCTCGCGGGCATCTGGGCGATTCAGGCGGGCAAGGACGTGTATGTGGAGAAGCCCGTGTCGCACAATGTTTTCGAGGGCCGGAAGTTCGTGGAAGCGGCGCGCAAGTACAAGAAGATTGTCCAGACCGGCACGCAAGCTCGGTCCTCGCTCGGGGCCATCGGTCAGGCCGTGAAGTGGGTCAATGAAGGCAACCTCGGGAAAATTCTGATCGCGCGGGGCCTTTGCTACAAGCCGCGCCCGAGCATCGGCAAAGTCGCCGGGCCGCAGACGCCGCCCGCCGATGTGAATTATGATTTGTGGTCCGGCCCGGCGGAAATGCTGCCCATCATGCGCCAGAAATTTCATTACGACTGGCACTGGATTTGGGCCTACGGCAGCGGCGATCTCGGCAACCAGGGCATCCACCAGATGGACATCGCGCGCTGGTTCCTGGGCGAGATGGAACTCGCGCCTTTCGTCATCAGTGCGGGCGGGCGGCTTGGTTACGTGGATGACGGCGAGACGGCCAACACGCAGATTATTTATCAGGGTTACGAAAAGGCTCCGCTCATCTTTGAAGTACGCGGCCTGCCGGAGAAAACCGACGCCAAGAACATGGACAAATACAAGGGCGAGGGCGTCGGCGTCGTCATCGAATGTGAGGGCGGTTACGTGACGGTGCCCAGCAGCTACTCGAAGACCACCGCCCGCGATAAGGAAGGCAATGTGCTCAAGGAATTCACCGGCACGGAAAACCATTTTGCCAACTTCATCAAAGCCGTGAAGAGCCGGAGTCAGAAAGATTTGAACGCGGACATTCTCGAAGGCCATCTCTCCAGCGCGCTCTGTCACACCGGCAACATCTCCTATCGTCTCGGCGCGAAGAAAAGTCCGGATGAGATCAAGGAAGCCCTCAAGACTGACAAGGGCATGGCCGAGAGTTTCGGGCGCATGGCCGAGCATCTCGCGAAGAACGACGTGGACATCACGCAGGACAAGATCACCCTCGGCGTTCCGCTGAAAATGAACGGCAAGACCGAGAAGTTCATCGGCAACGCCAAGGCCAATGCAATGCTCACGCGCAATTACCGTGCGCCGTTCATCGTGCCGGCGAAGGTTTGAAGCATCGGGCTTTTGTCACGTCTGTTACTCACAATAAAATTATGCGTTTCACTTCGACTGTTCTCGTTGGCTCGTTGCTCGCCGCTCTCACCGTCGCCGCTGCGGACGCGCCGAAACCCTTGCGCGCCCTGCTCATTACCGGCGGTTGCTGTCACGACTACGCGAAGCAGAAGGACATTCTCAAAAAGGGTCTCGAAGAACGCGCCTACGTCACCGTGGATCTCGTGCATACGGACGACAAATCCACGAAGCCGCCGTTGGCCATCCTCGGCAACGCCGATTACGCCAAGGGCTACGACGTGGTCATCCACGACGAGTGCGCCGCCGACGTGAGCGACCCGGCGATCATCGCCGCCGTGCTCGCGCCGCATCGCGCGGGCCTGCCCGGCGTGAACCTCCATTGCGCCATGCACTCCTATCGCGTGGGCAATCCGGGCACGAAGGCCAAGGCCGGCGAGGAACGCTCGGCGTGGTTTGATTACCTCGGTCTTCAATCCAGCGGTCACGGCCCGCAGGAGCCGATTGAACTGAACTTCACGATTGCCAAACATCCCACGACCGCTGGGTTCACCAACTGGACCACGATCAAGGAGGAGCTTTACAACAACGTGCAGATTTTCCCCACCACCACCCCGCTCGTGCGCGGCAAGCAGATCATTAAAAAGAAGACCAAGAACCCGGACGGCACCGAGAAAGTCACCGAGCAGTCCGTGGAAAGCGTCGTGGCTTGGGCCAATGACTTCGGCAAGGCCCGCGTGTTCAGCACCACCATCGGCCACAACAACGCCACGGTGAGCGACCCGCGCTATCTCGACTTCCTCACGCGCGGGCTGCTCTGGTCCTGCGGTAAGTTGGACAAGGGTTACTTGAAGCCGACGGAAGCGAAGTAGTCAACGAGCGCGTTCTCAGCGACGGTCGGAAACGGTGGCGGCAGGCATCCTGCCTGCCAGTGAGGCGCGGCTTCCAGCCGCCCGGACAAACGCTGCCGTGGTGGAGACACTTTGAAATAACGACACGCTTCTCATTTCCAAGCCTTGTCCCACCGGGCTGGAAGCCACGGCTCACCGTCAGCCAGGATGGCTGACGCCACATTTTCATCCTGCCCTCAACGCGCGCGGCCCAGTCCGAACTGGTCGCCCATCGCCACGACCTTGCCGTCGCGGAAATGGATCTCGATGAACTTCGAACCGCTCACCGGCCGGCCGGATTCATCCTTCAACGTCGCCACGAGTTGGCGCGTCTTCACGTCGAACACATCCGGCGTGTGGCACCACGCGAATTGGCCGTCGAGGCTGAACGTGATCCAGCCGTGGCCGCCGGCGCTCAGGTTTAGATGCGCCACTTCGCGCGGCGGCATCTGTGTGTTGTCGAAGATAAAGAGTTTCTTCCCGTCCTGATCGCTGGCCCAGACTTCCTTCTCATCCGGCGTCAACCCCACGCCGTGCGTCCGGTGGGAAATGAGTTTACTGCGCGTCTCCACGTCGTGCGCCCAGACACGATGCGGCACCTCGCCCGTCTTCAAATCCACAACATCGAAGCCGACGTGCTGGCCGAGGCTGACGTAGGCGTAGCGGTTTTTGCTGTCCACCGTGAAGGGGAACACGCCGCGCTCGCCGCAATCCTTCACGTTCAACACGAGCTGGTCATTCTTCGTGTTGAAGACCCAGAGGTTGGTCTCGGTTCCGAGATAGGCGAAACGGCCGTCCAGGCTCACGAGGCTGTTGTGCGCGCCGACGCCAGCGGGCAGACGCTTGATGAGTTTCCCGTCGTCCGCATTGACCACGAGGAACCCGCTGTTCGTCGCCTTGAGCCACCAGCCGGTGGGCACGTAGAGCTTTGAGCCGTCGAGCGTGATGCTCGCGCGGTCGCAGCCGGTGTCGTATTGCTGTTCCCAGAGAATTTTCTCCGACTCGAGATCGAAGGCCCCCAGGCGACGGTTCGTGGTCGTGTAGTAAACGGCGTGCTTCTTCACGCTCCCGCAAAACCCGCGCAGCCCCTCCTTGAACGGCACGTCGATCCGCCGCACGAACTTGTGGCCGTGATCAATGTCGAAGACCAGGATGCCACGCGCGGCATTCGTGTCCGGCTGCGCCGCGTCGGGGGAACCCACGTAGAGGTAGCGGCGCAGAGGAGACTGGGCGGCGTGGGTGGCCACGCTCAACGACAACAGGGCGAGCAACAAAATAATCGGGTGACGCATGGCGGGAGTGTGAACCTGGCCGGACGGCGGTCAAGCACCCCGTCAAGGGCTCTTGGATTTCGGAAATTGCCTGAGTGCCGTCAGCTCGCTAAGGTCGGCCGCGTTCGCGATGTCCCTGAAACTTGAACTAAACGGCGAAGCTTGGTGGCTGGTTCTTGGCGAACTGGCCCAGGCTCTGGGCAAGGATGGCCCGCCGCTCCGCCTCTGCCTGATCGGTTCAGCGGCGTGCCTCTTCGGCGGCATGGACGGCCGCACCTCCGCCGACCTCGACATCTGGAAACCCGCCAGCGACTACGACCGCCTGGAACTGAAAACGGCGACGGAGAAGGCCGGACTGCTCTTTGATCCCAAGCAGACCCTCGACCCGGAGCGGCCCTATCTGCAACTGGTCGAGCCGGGCCTGACGCAACTCGGTCAGTTCGAGCCGGTGCTCATCGAACGCTTGGGCCGGTTGCAGTTGTTTCGTCCGCCCATCGAGAATTTGATTGCGGCCAAGCTCATTCGCGCCGAGCCGAAAGATTTGAGCGACATCCGTTTTCTCATCAGCCACCACCGTCCAGATTTGGCCCAAGTGCGCCGCATCTTAATGAGCTTCACCCCGCCTGCCCGCGAGAGCGCGACGGAAAACCTGATCTATTTCAAAGTTTTTGCACCGTGAACATGAATGCTCGTGAAGAAGAACTGACGGCGCGCCGCCTGCTCGCGGACCAAGCGCAAATCGACGTATGCCTGCATCAAAAGCGTTGGGCGGAACTGGCCGCGCTCGTCCGCTTCGCCCGGCGCGACGCCCCGGTGTCGCTCGCCCAGACCGACCCCGCGCTCTACCGCCAACTGCGTGAGCAAATCACGCGCTTCTTCCTGCGTGGCGGCGATGTGTTCTCACTGGAAAAGCTGGAGCGCCTGGCCCGCGAGTCATGATTCGCCCTAGGCAAACTGCATTGCTTCCTCTTTCCCCCTTCGCTGCGTAGAGTCCGCGCGCTTTGTCAGCCGCACTTTTTAATTTGCTGCCTCCTGCGGGCAACGTGACCAGCGACACGTTGCTCGGCGGGTTCCTCGCCTACGTCGAGGCGCGCCAGCTCCAGCTTTATCCCGCGCAGGAGACGGCCATCCTCGAACTGTTCGAGAATCGCAACGTCATCCTCAACACCCCCACCGGCTCAGGCAAATCGCTCGTGGCCTCGGCGCTGCACTTTCAGTCGCTCGCGGAGGGGCGGCGCTCCATCTACACCTGTCCGATCAAGGCGCTGGTGAACGAGAAGTGGATGGCGCTGTGCCGCGAGTTCGGCCCCGACAACGTGGGACTCAGCACCGGCGATGCAACGGTCAATCGCGATGCGCCCATTCTCTGCTGCACGGCGGAAATTCTCGCGAACATGGCGCTCCGCGACGGCGCGGACGCGGACGTGGATGACGTGGTGATAGACGAGTTTCATTACTACTCCGACCGCGAGCGCGGCGGCGCGTGGCAGGTCCCGCTGCTTACTTTGACGAAGACGCGTTTCCTGCTCATGTCGGCGACACTCGGAGAAATTACTTTTTTTGAGGAAGCGCTGACGAAGCTGAACGGCCTGAAGACGACCACGGTTTCTTCCACGGAACGTCCGGTGCCGCTCGAACATCGCTACTCCGATCTCCCGCTCGCGACGACGCTGAAAACGCTGGTCGCGGAGAAAAAAATTCCTGTCTATGTCGTCCACTTCACCCAGCTCGAAGCGGCGCAGAGCGCGCAGGATTTCACCAGCATCAATGTCTGCACGAAGGACGAGAAGGCGGCCATCGCGCAGGCCATCGAGGGCTTCAAGTTCAGCAGCCCCTACGGCCCGGAGATTAAACGCTGGCTGCGGCATGGCATCGGCGTGCATCACGCGGGCCTGCTGCCGAAGTATCGCGTGCTCATCGAGCAGCTCGCGCAGCGGGGTTTGCTGAAAGTGATTTGCGGCACGGACACGCTGGGCGTGGGCATCAATGTCCCGATTCGCACCGTGCTCTTCACGCGGCTCTGCAAGTTCGACGGGCAGAAGACCGGCATCCTGACCGCGCGGGACTTTCACCAGATCGGCGGACGCGCGGGGCGCAAAGGTTTCGATGATGTCGGCTGGGTTGTGGCGCAAGCGCCCGAACATGTGGTGGAGAATTTGAAGCTGGAGGAGAAGTCCAAGCGCGACGGCAAGAAGACCGTGAAGCGCCAGCCGCCCGAGAAAAATTTCGTGAATTGGGACAAGCAGACGTTCGCGCGGCTCATCGCGGCCCCGCCGGAAAGGTTGCAGTCCCGCTTCGCCATCTCGCACGGCATGTTGCTCAACGTCCTGAGCCGCGACGGCGACGGTTGCCGCGCGATGCAAAAGCTCATCGCCGATTCGCACGAGTCGCCGAAGCAGAAGCAGGCGCACCGGACGCGCGGGTGGCAGTTGTTCCGGGCGCTGGTGGAGAGGGGGATCGTGGAGTTCACCCAATCCTGTAGCGGCGTCTCGTCAGAGCGCCGCCAACTTCCTGCTTCGGGCGAAGAAGTGCGGCGCTCTCACGAGACGCCGCTACAAAAGCTCCGCATCAACATCGCTCTCCCCGAGAACTTCTCGATGGATCAGACCTTGTCGCTCTATCTGCTCGAAACGATTCCGTTGCTCAACCCCGAGTCGCCCGACTACGCGCTCGATCTCCTCACGCTCGTCGAGTCCATTCTCGAAGACCCGGACTTCGTGCTGCGCAAACAACTGGACCGCGTCAAAGACCGGAAGATGGCGGAGATGAAAGCGGAGGGCGTCGAGTATCAGGAGCGCATGGACGAGTTGGAGAAGTGCGAGCATCCGAAACCCTGCCGCGAGTTCATCTATTCCACCTTCAACGCGTTCGCGAACAAACATCCGTGGGTCGGGCAGGAGAACATCCGGCCCAAGTCCATCGTGCGCGAGATGTTCGAGCAGTTCCGGTCGTTCGGGGATTACATCAACGACTACGAGTTGCACCGTGCCGAAGGCGTGTTGCTCCGCCACATCAACAACGTCTTCAAGGTGCTGACGAAAACCGTCCCCAACGCCGCGAAGAACGACACACTGCGCGAGATGGAGGAATACCTGCGCGTGATGATTCGCCAGACGGATTCCAGCCTCCTGGAGGAATGGGAGCGGATGCGTGATCCAAATTACGTCCCGCGTTCCGAGCAGAAGGAAGCGCGCCCGCCCGGCGCGGAAGAAGCCGCGCGAGACGTGACGCGCGACGTGAAGGCGTTCACGGCGGCGATTCGCACGCGCGTGTTCAACTTCCTGCGCGCCGTGGCGAATGACGATCTCGAAGCGGCGCTGGCGAATCTCAGTTCACCGGACAAACCGGACGGCACACCGTGGACGGCGAGCGAACTGGGGCAGCAATTCAAACTCTACTACGCCGAGCACGAATACCTCTGTCTCGATCCTGAAGCCCGCAACGCGCGGCACACTTACGTCGTTCCCGCCGAAGACAACCTGACGTGGAAGATCGAGCAGGTGCTCGTCGATCCCGAGGAACACAACGACTGGATGGCGGAGTTCGTCGTGGAGGTGGCGGCGTCGCGCGCGGCGGAGGAGCCGTTCCTGCGACTGAAAGCCATTCGCGCCGTGACCGCACCCGGCTAGGAAATCTTCCAGCCGGTCCTACCGGAACCAAGCCCGCAGTTTTTCCAAGGCCTGCGCGCGATGACTGATGCGGTTCTTCACCTCCTCGCCGAGTTCGGCAAAGGATTGGTTGAATCCATCGGGAATGAAATGCGGGTCGTAGCCGAAACCCTTTGCGCCCCCGGGCACGAGCGTGATGCGTCCCTCGCACGCGCCATCGAACAGCTCTGTCCGCAGTTCACGCTCATCCGCCGCGCAGACGGGCGAGGCACTCGCGGGCGCGGGCGGCACGAGCGGCGTCAGTGCGATGACGCAGCGGAAGCGCGCGGCGCGTTTCGCTTCCGGCACATCGCGCAGCAGGCGCACGAGCTTGGCGTTGTTGTCCGCGTCGGCGGAATTTCCATCCGCACCGGTGTCGAGCGCGGCGAAGCGCGCGGAGTGAACGCCAGGAGCGCCGTGCAGCGCGTCCACTTCGAGGCCGGAGTCGTCGGCCAGAACGAACGTTGAACTCGGAACTTTGAACTCGGAACTTTGAACGGAAAGCCAGCGGGCGAGTTCGACGGCTTTCTTCGTCGAGTTGCCGGCGAAGGTGTTGGCATCTTCCACCACGGCCGGCGCGTTTGGGAAATCGCGCAGCGTGAGAAAGTGAAAGCCCGCGCCGAGGATGCCGCGAATTTCCTCCACCTTGTGGGTGTTGCGCGTGGCGATGATGAGCGTCGTCATGGGGGCGAGAGTGTGGGGTGCTGAGCGCGGCTTCCAGCCTGTCCCTGCAAAATACTTCCGGTTGGAAATTGCCTCACGCCAAGAACGCCAAGGACGCGAAGAAGAAAAACGTTTCCGAACTTTGCATCCTTCGCGTTCTTGGCGTGAGGCATTCCGACCTTTGTTTCAGAGGGCGGGACAGGTTGGAAGCCGTGTCCTACGGCGCGCAGAGCGCGTCGTTTTGAATGAAGCCGAATTTCTTTCCGCGCTTCGCCTGCACGCGGTCGGAGATGCCGTTCACCGGGGCCTCGATGGCGAAGCCGGCGGGGTAAGTCTGACGGCGCGAATCCGCCGGACGGAACCAGCGCGCCGTGCCTTGCACGAGTCCGCCGGGGGTGAGGTTCACCCAGCCCAGCAGCGCGCCGCGTCCCGCGTAGAGCGGATCAAACAACGCCAGTTGCCCGTCCGCCGCCACGAAGCCGCGCGCGGAAACTTTCGCGCCATCGCCCAGCGTTCCGCGCACCCGCACCGCGCCGTCGGCGGCCACGCTCAGTTTGAACAAGCCCGCCGCGCGCACCGGTGGCGTGTTCGCGATCATGAAAGTGTAGCCGCCCGTCGGCGCGGGCGGGGGACCTGCGACCGGCTCGCGATGCAGGAGCAGCGCGGGGGATTTTTCGCCGTCTGTGATCGTGCCGGTGAGCCGCGCGTTGTCATCGCTCAATTGCAGTGAACCGCTCAGCGTGCCGCCGCGCAGCACCAGCGGCGCGTAGCCGAAACGGTCGAACTGGCCGCGCACCGCCTGACGAATTCCACCGATCACCGCCCGGCCGCGATACGATCCTGTCCTGGAAATGCGGAGCGAAAGAAAACCGCTGGTCGTGAAATTGATTTCACCGGAGTCGAGCAGGAGCCCGGCGAAGTCGCCGCGCACGATGGCGAAGTCCAGCGGCGGGAGGGCGGCGAAATTTGCGGTCACGGTTTTGTCACCATCGAGCACGAGGAGCAGCGGGTTGTTGGTGGTGTTGGTCGCGCCGCTCCAGTTCGCAAAACGAAATCCCGGGTTGGCCGCCGCGGCGAGCGCGACGGGCGAGTGGTCGGCATACGCGCCACCCTCGTCCGGCCCCGGCGTGATGGAAACCGCGCCGGCATTGGTCGGATTCACCACCACCGTCAGCATGTGACGCGGTGGAATGTAGGGGACGAATTCCGCCGTCAGCACCGTGTTCGACTTCACGAGGATGAGGAGCGGGTTGTTCGTGATGAATCCGGGCGACCAGTTTGTGAAGACGAAGCCCCCGCCCGCAAGGGCGGTGAGCGTCACGACGGTGCCATCCACGTAGCGGCCCTCCGGCCCGTTTGGCGCGGGTGAAGTTTGAATCACGCCGGTGCCGGGCGGATTTGCGCCGAGCGTGAGCGTGAAGGTGTCGGGCGGTTTTTCCTGCACCGTGATGTTCACCGGCGGCGCAGTATTCGTCGCGCCCGAGTTGTCCGTGGCGATGGCCGTGAGGATGTAGTTGCCGATGGACAAGTTGTTCAATTCCGTGCTGAACCGCGGGCCGGTCGAGACACCGGCGGCGGCACCGTTCACAAAAAATTGCACCTGCGTCACCGCGCCGTCCGCGTCGGCGGCGTGGGCGGCGAGCGTGAAACTGGCGGGCGCGAACAGCACCGCGCCGTCCGTGGGATTCGTGAGCGTGATGGTCGGCGGCTCGTTCGGTCTGATCACCGTGACCGTGCCGGTTTGTTGCGGGCGCGCGAAGTAATGCACCGCGCAGATGTAGGGATAGAAGCCCGCGTTGGTGAAGGTGAAGGCGTACGATTCATTCCGCGCGAGCAGCGGCGAGGCGAAGAGCAGGAAGTCTGGGTTCGCCGGATCGAAATGCGTTGCGTCGTGCGCCCGTGTGACCTTGTTGCTCCACACCACCATATCGCCCGCCGCGATGGTCAGGTTGGTGGGCGTGAAATAGAAGTCGAACATGCTGACGTTCCACACCGCGGCGCGTGACGCGGAAGCGAGCAGGAAAAACAGACTGCACAGCAGGAACAGCCGTCGCGAGAAATGAGTTTTCATCAAGGCTTTCAGAATGCGCGACATCATAAACTTTCCGCCCGTGGACGAAAGTGGAAATGCGGGCGGTGCCAAGTGGATGAGCCGCCCGTCCCAAAGCTCACACCTCCGAGGGCGTGGCCGCGCGCCGAAACGGCTCCACCGGCATCGGCTCACCATGTTCTAAAAACGCCGCGCAGACGCGGAAGAATTCCGCCTTCGTCTCCACGCGCCGGATGTCGTGCAGGAACTTGCCCTCCGGCTCGACGCCCGCCGCGATGTAGTTCAAGTACTTTTTCATCTTCTGAACTTGTGAGACCTCCTTCACCTCCGGCGAACAGACGGCTTCGTAGAGTTCACGGATGTATTCCAGCACGTCGTGCCCGCGCGGCTGGAACAAAGTTTCGCCGCGGCGATGCTGGCGGATTTGCTGAAAGACCCACGGATTACGAATCGCTGCGCGCCCGATCATCAGTCCTGTCGCGCCGGTGAGCCGCAAGACTTCCTCCGCGCGCGCGGGCGAATGCACGTTGCCGTTCGCCAGCACGGGACACGGCATGACCTCGACCGCGCGCGCGATGAAATCGTAATGCACCTCGGTGCGATACATCTCCAGCACCGTGCGGCCGTGGACGGTGAGCAAGTCGAGCGAGTGCCGCGCGAAAATTTTCAGCAGTTCATCGAAGCCGTCCATCGTGTCGAAGCCGAGGCGCGTCTTCACCGTGAAACGGCACGGTGGTTGAATCGCCTCGCGCAGCGCGCCGAGGATGGCGTCCACGCGCTTTGGCTCCCGCAACAGGCCGCCGCCCGCGCATTTTTTGTACACGATGGGCGCAGGGCAGCCGAGGTTCAGGTCCACGGCTGCGATGGGCAGTTGCTGGAGTTCCTTCGCCGTCCGCACCAGCGCCCCGATGTCGTTCCCGATCATTTGCGCGACCACGGGCTGGCCGGTCGGATTCTCCAGCACGGATTGAAGAATATGTTTCTCCAGATGCGACGTGGCATGGACGCGGAAAAACTCCGTGTAATAAACATCCGCCCCGCCGTGCCGCGCCATGAGCTTCCAAAAAGGAAGATCGGTCACGTCCTGCATCGGCGCGAGCGCGAGCACCGGCTCGCCCGGCGCATGGGGAATCCATGACAACATCAGGCGCGGAGAATGCGGTCGCGGGGAGAAAGAGGAAATTCCAAATCCCAAAAACCAAACCAACTCCACGCCGACATGTCGAAGGCAGCGCGCACACGAGGCTGAAAGCCCCGCAACTTGCCGGCTCGAAAGCCGGCGTTACGTAGCGCCGACATTCTTGTCGGCAGGTTGCGAGGCTTTCAGCCTTGTGTTCCTCCAAGCCCCAACGGCGGGCCAGGCCAGCGGCGCCAAGCTTCAGCCTCGAAGCCGCTCGATCTCGGTTACAAGTTTGCGGATCTGGAATTTATCTGAATTTCGGATTTTGGAATTTCCAATCCCGCCCGTCTTCTTGCTACTGTCCAGCCCCTGATGAACGTCCTTCGCCACACCGACCGGGATTTCGCCGCACAGTTGCGCCGCGTCACGGGCGCGTCCGAGCTGTTCGACCGCGCGGTCGAAGAACGCACGCGCGCCATTGTGGAATCCGTCTATGCGCGCGGCGACGCGGCGGTGCTGGAACTCACCGAGCGTTTTGATGGCGCGAAGGTGACCCCCGAACAGCTCGCCGTCACGGCGGCGGAACTGATGGCCGCGTCACTCAAGGCCGACGACACGCTGCGCGACGCCGTGGAGACGGCGCGCAAAAACATCGAGACCTTCAGCCGTCGCGCGTTGCGGCGCGGCTGGTCGGCGACAAACGCGCAGGGCGGACGCGTGGGCGAAAAGTTTGATCCCTTTCAACGCGTCGGCATTTACATCCCCGGCGGCACCGCGCCGCTCATGTCCACGGCGCTGATGACCGTGACGCTGGCGAAGGTCGCGGGCTGTCCCGAGATCGTGGTCTGCACGCCGTGCAACGCGGCGGGTGAGATCAACCCCGCGCTGCTCTACGCGGCCCGCGCGGCGGGCGCGACGGAGATTTACCGCGCGGGCGGCGCGCAAGCCATCGCCGCAATGGCCTACGGCACGGCGACCATTCGTCATGTGCAAAAAGTTTTCGGCCCCGGCAATGCCTACGTCGTCGCGGCCAAGCGTTTGTTGTTCGGCCACGTAGCGATTGATCTGCTGCCCGGCCCGAGCGAGGTGCTGGTGCTGGCGGATGACTCGGCGAACCCGCGCTTCGCCGCCGCTGATTTGCTGGCGCAGGCGGAACACGGCTCGGGCCACGAGCGCGTGTGGTTGATCACCACGTCCGCGAAGCTGCTGCTGGCGGTGCAGAAGGAAATCAAAGCCCAGTTGCCGAAGCTCAAACGCCGCGCCCTCATCGAACGCGCGCTGAAAAACAACGGCTGGTTGATCCACGTCAAATCCATCGCCGACGGCGTGGCGCTGACGAACCGGCTCGCGCCGGAGCATTGCGAAATCATGACCCGCCAGTCCGCGAAAGTGGCCGAGGGCGTGGTGACGGCGGGCGCAATCTTCCTTGGCAATTATTCCCCCACCGTGCTCGGCGATTACGTGGCCGGCCCCAGCCACACGCTGCCCACGGGCGGCGCGGGCGCGGCCTTCGCGGGCCTGACCGTGGATCAATTTCAGCGCCGCACCAGTGTCGTCGAGTATTCGCGCGGCGCGTTGAAGAAGTCGTTGTGGGCCGTGGAAGTTTTCGCCGGAGCCGAGGGACTGGACGCGCACGGGCGTTCGGCCAGCATCCGCAGCAAATAGATGAACCTTCACTCCATCGAGTTCTGGCTGGTGGCGTTGCTCGTCACGATCGGCGTGGTGGGCGGCTTTGGCCTCTTCGCGCGCTGGTGCGCCTTCAGTCCCGCCGTGAGCCGGGATCAACTCGATAAAATGCGCGTGGGCATGACCACCGCCGAGATCGTCGCCGTGCTCGGCCAGCCGCGTATCAGCCGCTGGGCGACGGACAAAAAAAATCTGACCTGGACCTACGGCGCTTCGATGAAGCGGCATGTGCTGATTTTGGAATTCAATTCGCAGGACAAGATGGTGAGCTTCGCCCACGGCGTTCCCGGACAGGAGAACCGCCGCCGCAATCCTTTCCCCGACGCATGAAACCCGAGCGCCTCGTCCGTCCGCTCGTCCGCGCGCTGCATCCTTACGTCCCCGGCGAGCAGCCGAAAATTCGCGGGCTGATCAAACTCAACACCAACGAGAATCCGTATCCGCCCGCGCCGAGAGTATTGCGCGCGGTGCAGGCGGCGGTGGACGGTCGGCTGCGGCTCTATCCGAATCCCACCGCGTCCTCGTTGCGCGAAAAGCTGGCCAGGCTCCACGGCTGCGCTGCGGAAAACATCATCGTGGGCAACGGGTCGGATGAACTGCTGGCGCTGGCGGTGCGGGCGTTCGTAGAACCAAGTCCAAGGTCCGAGGTCCAAGGTCCAAGGTCAGAGACGCTCGTGCAGTATTTCACGCCGAGTTATTCGCTTTATCCGGTGCTGGCGGCCACGCACGGGGCGGTGACGAATGCGGTTCCTTTGAACGCCGACTTCACGCTTCCGTCCCTTTCGTCCCTGAAGAAGAGTGCGTGGGATTTCCAGGCCGCGCTCTCTTTCGTGACCACGCCGAACGCGCCGAGCGGTCGCGGCTACAGCACGACGGAGTTGGACCAACTCTGCCGCGCCCAGCGCGGCGTGCTCGTGCTCGATGAAGCCTACGTGGACTTCGCGCCGGAGAACGCGCTGGCGCTCGCGCTGAAGCATCCGCACGTCATCGTCGCGCGCACCTTTTCGAAGGCCTATTCGCTCTGCTTCCAGCGCGTCGGCTACTTCGTGGCGCATCCCGCGCTCATCGGGGCGCTGGACAAGATTCGCGACAGCTACAACGTCAATGGCCTCGGTCAGATCGCCGCGCTCGCGACGCTGGAGGAACTGCCGCACTACCGACGCAATTTCCGGCGCATCATCGCCACCCGCGAGCGGCTCAGTGCCGCGTTGCGCGAACTCGGCTTCAAGGTGCTGCCCAGTTCCACGAATTTCATCCTGACCAAGCCGCCGAAATTTCCCGCGTCCGAATGGCTGGAAAAATTGCGTGCGAAGAAAATACTCGTGCGCTGGTTCAAGCAGCCGGAGGTCAGCGCGTATCTCCGCATCACGATTGGCACGGACGCCGAGTCTGAGGCGCTGATCCGGGCGGTTCGTGGGATAAAGCGGTGAGGTAGGTGACGTCTTGTAAAGTCAGGTGCGGGCCGGGCGCCACTGTCCTCAGCGCGCCCGGGTGAGGCGTGAGATTTTCTGGAACTCCCCTCCGATTCGTGACCCGGCGCGCTTGGGACCGCGACGCCCGACCATACCGAAGTACTGCTCAATTGAGCGCATCTTGAACCTCTCTCTGGAACGGGAGACTGGAAAGTCTCCCAACCTGCCGACAGGAATGTCGGCGCTACGCCGTAACGCCGGCTTTCCAGCCGGCAGGTTCCGAGGCTTTCAGCTTCGTGTTGTTCTCACCATCCAACAGCGGTCACGCCAAGATTCGCGCGCGCGGGCCGTAGAGTCCGCGAGTTCCTGGTTCGGGCGATAGAGCACTAACTTCGGCAGCGCGATCACGCGGACTCGGCGGTCCGCGCTCCTGAAATGGGCGGAACAAGCTCGCTCATCGCAGTTCCCAAACGTCGCGGCGTGGTGTTAGTCTC
Organism: Akkermansia sp.; assembly: GCA_043758205.1. Taxonomy (GTDB): domain Bacteria; phylum Verrucomicrobiota; class Verrucomicrobiia; order Limisphaerales; family SIBH01; genus JANNGC01. The sequence goes on along the minus strand of JAYVNY010000019.1, from coordinate 7,249 downwards.
CGCTTGTGACCGCGCGCCATCAGAAACGTTGCCGTGTCTTCGCCCTCGTCGGCGCGCTGATTATTTTTCCCCTGGCTCTCCAAGGCACGCCCGCGAACCGCGCCGCGCTGGAGAAGCATTATGAAAAGTTTCTCGCGAAGAATCTGGCGCGCTGCACGACGTGCCATCTGCCCAGCGAGAACAAGAATCCCGAGAGCCTCGACGAGTTTCCGCACAATCCTTTCGGCGCGCGGCTGAGAGAGGCTGGCAAACGAATGGGGGCAGACGAATTGAAGAAGGGCATTTCCACGCGGTTGAAACTCGTCGCGCACGAGGACAGTGATGGCGACGGCGTGGAGAACGAAACCGAGTTATTGCTCGGACATAATCCCGGCGATGCGAAGGACGTGCCGAGCTACGAAGAACTGGCCGACGGGGTGGCGAAACGCGCGGAGTTCGCCGCGTTTCTGGCGTCGTATCGTTGGCAGCCGTTTGAGCCGGTGGTGCGGCCGGCGGTGCCGGGGATCAGTAAGTCAGTAATCAGTAAGTCAGTAAGTCAGTCAGGCGACGTGGCTCGGACTGATTCACTGAACACTGACTCACTGATTACTTTCCCCATTCGCAATCCCATTGACGCCTTCATCGCTGCCGAACATCAGACGCGCGGGCTGAAGCCGAGGCCGGAAGCGACGAAGGAAATTCTCCTGCGCCGCGTTTATTTCGATCTCATCGGCTTGTCGCCGACGCCGGAGGAATTGGTGGAGTTTGAGAAGGACGCGTCGCCCGGGGCCTACGAAAAAGTCGTGGACCGGCTGCTCGCCGATCCGCGTCACGGCGAGCGTTGGGCGCGGCACTGGATGGATGTATGGCGTTACAGCGACTGGGCGGGCTGGAGCGGCGGCAATCAGATTCGCGACAGCCAGCCGCACATCTGGAAATGGCGCGACTGGATTGTGGAATCGTTGAACAGCGACAAGGGTTACGACCGGATGCTCGTCGAGATGCTTGCAGCCGATGAACTCGCGCCGGAGGACACGAACGCGCTTCGCGCCACGGGCTTCCTCGTGCGGAACTACAAGATGCTCAGTCGCGAGCAATGGCTGGAGGACACGGTGAAGCACACGTCGCTGGCGTTCCTCGGGGTCACGGTGGGCTGCGCGAAGTGCCACGACCACATGACCGATCCGATTTCGCAGGCGGAGTATTACTCGATGCGCGCCATCTTCGAGCCGCACTGGGTGCGCACGGATTCGGTGCCGGGCGACACGAACACGTTGAACGCCGGTCTGGTGCGCGTGTTCGACACGGACACGAATCCGCCGACGTATTTCCTGAACCGAGGAGATGAACGCAAGGCGGACACCAATCGCGTGCTCCCGCCCGACGTGCCGCGCGCGCTGGGCGGGCGGCTGGATGTCCAACTCGTGTCCTTGCCCTTGAGCGCGAGCCGTCCGGACAAGCGCGACTTTGCCTATCGTGACGTGCTGGCGGCGGCGGATTATTTCCTGATGGACGCGCGCATGAAACTCACGGCGGCGCGGACGAACCAGACCAATTCCGCCAAGCTCACCGAGCAGGAATTGTCCGTGACCATCGCCGAAGCGCGGCGCACGGCGCTCGCCGCCGTGATCGAGGTGGAGAAGCTGGAGGACGCGGCGAAGAAGGGGACGGAAGCGTGGAGGATCGCGGCGACGAACGCTTCAGTGCGCCAGCGCGAAATCGTGGTGGCCGAAGCGCGGTTGAAAGTGCATCAGGCGAAAACTGCCGAAGCGGACGCGCAAAATCGGGCCGGGGCCGCCGCCGCGAAACTCGCGCAGGCGACGAATGAAGTTCAATCCACTGCGGCCAAGAAACCCGCCGAGGACAAGACCGTTTCGGCCTTGGCTGAGGCGAAGAAGAAATCGTCGGAAGCTGAAAAATTGTTGCTCGAAGCGGAGACGAAATGGAGCGCGGTCGCTGATACGAATTTCAAGCCGCGCACCACCGCGAAATTTCCGAACACCAGCACGGGCCGGCGGCTCGCCTTTGCCCGTTGGCTGGCGAGCACGAACAACCCGCTCACGGCGCGCGTGGCCGCGAACCAGATTTGGCTGCGTCATTTCGGGCAGGCCATCGTCCCGACGCCGCAGGATTTCGGGCGGGCCAGCCAGCCGCCGAGCCACCCGCAGTTGCTGGATTGGTTGGCGGCGGAATTGATGAATGACGAATTCCGAATGGCGAATGACGAAAGAAAGGCCCAAGCCCCGACAGAGTCGGCGACCGATGCTTCGACATTAGACCTTCGTCCTTCGTCATTTCCTCCGTGGCGCATGAAACATCTCCACCGCCTCATCGTGACGAGCAGCGCGTATCGGAGGGCGTCCACGCCGGATGAGGCGAATGCTCGGATCGATCCCGATAACAGATTTCTCTGGCGCATGAACTCGCGGCGGATGGAGGCGGAAGCGGTGCGGGACAATTTGCTCTATGTGAGCGGCAGCCTCGATCTCGCGCGGGGCGGCGCGGAGATCGATCACCTGCTGGGACTCAAATCGAAACGGCGGAGCCTCTACTTGAGACAGGCGGCGGAGAAGGAGGTGGAGTTCCTGAAAATTTTCGACGGCCCGGCGGTGACGGAATGCTACACGCGGCGTCCGACGGTGGTGCCGCAGCAGGCGCTGGCGCTGGCGAACAGCGAGTTGACGCAGAACGAGGCGCGCGCGCTGGTGACGAAACTTTCCGCGCAGCGGGACGACGGGGCGTTCGTGCGGCGCGCATACGAGGCGGTGCTCGCGCGGCATCCCTCGGCGGAGGAGTTGAAGCTTTGCCGCGAGTTTCTCGGCGCGCGCAAAAAAAATTCCTCCGCCGTCCGCGCGCGCGAGGCACTGGTGGCGGTGCTGTTCAATCATAACGAGTTTGTGACGGTGCGGTGACCGGCGGAGCGCCAGCGTCTCGCCCGCCGAATCTCGCGAATGGTGACGGCCTGCACACACGGTCGGGGCGGAACGGATCGCCGTTCCATTCAGGCGGGCGGGACGCCCGCGCTCCGGCCCGCAAATTTGCATCGCACCCAAGTCGGCGCGGGGGATTGCGCCGGGCGGGCGGTTCTGGCTGAATCGCGTCGCCGTTCACCTTTCGATTATGCCAAACCATCTCGGCCCGATGCCCACGCCCGCAGGCGTGTTTCACACCACGCACTGGAGCGTGGTGTTGACGGCGCGCGAAGGCAGCGGGCCGCAGTCCGAGGAGGCGCTGGAGCAGTTGTGCCGCACCTATTCGCCGGCGCTTTACGCCTACTTGCGGCGGGTGGGCCACGGGCGCGAGGACGCGCAGGATCTCACCCAGGATTTTCTCAGCCAGTTCGTGCAGAAGGAATGGCTGGAGCGGTTGCAGGATCAGCGCGGACGGTTCCGCTCGTTCCTGCTCACGTTCCTGAAACATTTTCTGGAGGACGAACGGCGGCGGAACGGCGCGTGGAAACGCGGGGGCGGCGCGCGGTGGGTGAATTTCGAGGAGTGCGAGGCCTGGGAGAGCGAGGCGCTGGCGGCGGCGGAGCTGACGCCGGAGCAGATGTTCGACCGGCGCTGGGCGCAGACGGTGATGGCGCGGGCGCTGGAACAGTTGCGCGCGTGGTATGTGAAGCAGGGGCAGTTGGCGCTGTTCGAGCAACTCCGGGAATTGCAGCCGGGCGAGCACGGGCTGCGCAGTCACGCGGAGATCGCCGCCGGGTTGGGGCTGAACGTGGCGACGCTGAACACGGCGGTGCAGCGGTTCCGGCAACGCTACGCGAACCATCTGCGGCGCGAGGTCGCGCAGACGGTGCTGGACCCGCAGGAGGTGCAGGCGGAATTGCGGCAACTGGTGGAGGCATTTGCGCGGTAGGGCGAAAAAATCGCGGAGCGGGATGGCCGCCGGCCTGTCGCGAGAGAAATTTAGTGGCATTTTTGCCGGGCCATTCCCCTTTAACTTATGGACGGGACCGTCCGGGACACGATGAGCGATTCATCCATTCAACGCTGTGAGCAATGCGGGGGCGAGCTGCCGCCCGGCATCCCGCCCGCCTTGTGTCCGCGCTGCGTGATGTCGGACACGCCGTGGCTGCATCCAGCCAGCGCACCGTGGGCGGACCCGGGCGGGGACGGGAAGGAGTTTCCGCGCGCGTTTGGGAATTATGAATTGCTCCGGGAAATTTCCCGGGGCGGCATGGGCGTGGTGTATCTGGCGCGGCAAGAAAGCCTGCGGCGGCTGGTCGCGATCAAGATGCTCATCTTCGGCGCGCACTCGAGCGTGGATTCCATCCGGCGTTTTCAAAGCGAGGCCGTGCTGGCGGGCGGACTGCATCATCCGCATATCGTGCCGATTCACGAGGTCGGGCTGCACGAAGGGCAGCATTTCATCGTCATGGATTTCGTGGACGGGCCGACCCTGGCGGCACGTTTGCGCGCGGAGCCGATGGTGTTCCGCGAGGCGGCGGAGTGCGTGAGGAAAGTCGCCGGGGCCATTCACTTCGCGCACGAGCGGAACGTGCTGCACCGCGATTTGAAGCCCTCGAACGTGCTCCTCGACGCGGGCGAGCCGCGCGTGTCGGACTTCGGGCTGGCGCGGCGGCTGGACGGCGGCTCGATGATCACGGTCACAGGGCAGATGGTCGGCTCGCCGAGTTACGTCCCGCCGGAACAGGTCGCACCGGAACGCGGGGCGGTGAACCGGCGCAGCGACGTGTATGGGCTGGGGGCGATTTTATACGAGTGCCTCACGGGCCGCGCGCCGTTTCGAGGCGAAAAACTCGAGGAAGTTCTGCATCAGGTGCTGCACACGGAGCCGGTGGCCCCGCGCCTGTTGAACCCACAAATCCCGCGGGATCTGGAAACGATCTGCATCAAGTGCCTGGAGAAGGAACCGGCGCGGCGTTACGCGACGGCGCTCGAGGTGGAGCAGGAACTGGCGCGCTTCGCACAAGGCCAACCCATTCTCGCCCGTCCGCTCAGCCGCCTCGAAAAACTGATGCGCTGGTCGCGGCGCAATCCCACCGAGGCCCTGGCCATCAGCTTCGGCGTGCTGTGTTTCCTCGGCGGTTTCGGCGTTTCGATCTGGCAGGCGGATCGCGCCGGCCGCGAGGCGCAGGCCGCGCGGTTGAGCCTCTACGTGGCGGACATGAATCTGGCGCAGGAGGCGGTGCGGCAAAACAACTTTGCCTACGCGCGGGAAAAATTACACGCCCACCTGCCGCAGCGCGGCTGGCCCGATCTGCGCGGCTGGGAATGGCGGTACTTGTGGGAGCGCTGCGCTCCGGAGGAGCTGCGGTCCTTCGACGTGGGCCAGCCAGTGACCGCGCTCGCCCTTTCCGCCGACGGCACCCTGGCCGTGGTGGCGCGACGCGACGGGCAGGTGCAGATGCTGGATTTTCTGCGCGCTCAGTTCATGACAAATTTCCCCACCACCCCGCGCCAAAACTCCCGCAAGTCCGTGGCCGCTTCGCCCGACGGCGGCTGGCTGGCGCTGGCCGACGGGACGTGCGTGCGGCTGGCGCGGCCCGGACTGCGGGAGGTGCGCGCGCTGACCGCGCGCGAGCCGGGCAACATTTTCAACGTGGCCTTCACCCCGGACGGCGGACGCGTGCTGGCCTCGAGCAGCACGGGCTTGAAGGCCTGGGACGTGTGGTCGGGCGAGGAAACCGCCCCGCCCGTGGTCTTCCCGGAGGAGTGCCGCCAGATCGAAATTTCACCGGACGGAAGTTGGTTCGCGCTGGCCACGCGCAGCCACCTCCACGCCTGGGATCTCACGCGCGGTCAGCGCGTGCTGGAACATGACACCGGCATGGATCAGATCGAATCTCTCGCCCTCGCCGACGGCGGCTGGCTCGCGCTGGGCGACCGGGGTGGCATGATGAGCGTGTGGTCCCTGCCCGTCCTGGAACGCGTCGGCGGCACGCACCCGACCGTGCATTGGGACACGGGCCAGCAGGGGCCGGTCTTTGCCACAACCTTTTCCCCTGATGGCCGGCAGCTCGCGCTGGCGGGCAGTGATCAATTGATCCGCCTCTACGCCACCAGCAACTGGCAGGCCTGCGCCACCTTGAAAGGCCACGACAATGAAATCTGGGCGCTCGCCTTCACCCACGACGGCGGGCGGCTCGTCTCCGCCGGCAAAGACGGGCAGGTGAAAGTGTGGGATCCCCGTCAGCATCCGCTCGACCCCGCGCTGCCGGACTCGATCCTGCCGCTCGGTTTCACACCCGACAGCCGGCGCGTCCTGACCCTCGCCCGTGGAGAAAACCCGACGGTGCAATTCTGGGACGCCGGCACGCGAGAACTCGTTCACGTCATGCCCACGAACGCCGCGTTCACCCAACAGTTCACACACATCACTCCGGACGGACGGACCGTCCTCGCGCAAACGGAGGGCAACATCATCCGCCTGCTCGATCCCCGAAGCGGCCAGCAGCGCGACATTTTGAAACTGAATCGCACCCGCCTGCAACGCGCCTGGCCTTGGGACTGCTCCCCGGATTCCACCCTCGTCGCCATCATCACCGAACGCACCAACGCCGGGCGTGTCGCGCTCGCCACCGAGGTTTTCGACCTCGGCACCTTGGAGCGGATCACGACTTGCCCTGATCTCACCATGGCCGTTTTCTCCCCGGACGGACGTCAACTCGGCGGCTGGAATTCCTCGAATCAGCCGGTGGTGTGGCAGCTCGACACCCGGCGCGCGCGGGTGTTCTCCGGACTCACCGGGGCGATCAAGGTGGTGACCTTCTCCCACCGTTCCGGACTGTTCGCCGCCTCCAGCATGGACGGGCTGATTTCCATCTGGGACGCCGACACCGGACGGCTGCGGCACCAGCTCAAGGGCCATCGCAACGGCGTCGGCGAAATTCTTTTCTCCCAGGATGACCACACGCTCTTCAGCACCAGCACGGATCGCACGCTGCGCTTGTGGAACGTGGCCACCGGCCAGGAACTGCTCGCGCTCCGCGACGCCGAGGAACTCCACGAACTCGCGCTCTCCCCGGATGACACCACGCTCGCCGTGGGTCCGACACTCTCTCGGGGGCGCCCGGTGAAACTCTGGCACGCGCCGCCCCTGGCGGAAATTGACGCCGCCCTGGCCGAGAAAACCACGCGCCACTGACACGGAACCCCACCGGGTCATGGCTCCGCCCGTCCGCGCCTGAGTGCGTCCGAACACTGTTCTGGGTAGGGCGGCGTCGCTCCGCGCGCGCCGGGGTGGGGCTTCCGCAAGTTCCGCACGGCTTCTCCGCGGCCAGGCCCGGCGCGCGCGGAGCGAC
>JAYVNY010000018.1:0-4254 GCA_043758205.1 Akkermansia sp. | reverse complement strand
TGTGGACGCAATTTTCCGAGAAGAATGATCCGGCCTTCGCGCGGAAATTTGCCTGGCGCGTGCGGCTGAAAAACCTTTTGCGCCGGTTTGCGCTGTATCACTTCGTGGTCGAGACGCAGTTGCGGTCGTTCTACGAATCGTATCGCACGAAGTTCATTCCCGTGGACCCGGCGCAGGACGGCTCGTTCCGCGCGCAGCAGCAGCAGGATCCCGCAGTTTTTTTTCACGAATCTCTCGCGACCTTTTGCCGGGTCGCGCAGAGTAACCAGATTCAGCCCGTGCTCCTGTATCTTCCGCCCGAGGAGGCGCTGCACAGCACGAACAACCGTTACGCCATGATTCTGGAGGTCAAGCGGGCGGTCGCGCGTGAACTGGCCGTGCCGCTGCTCGATCCCACGGCGGAAATGGCCGCGCAGGCAAAACCACTTTACTTGCCGGATGACCCTGTCCACTTTAACGCCGCAGGCAACGAAATCATTGGTCATCGCCTCTTTGAAGTGGTGAGTCCGCTTCTGAAACCATGAGCAAGTTTGGCATCATCCAGGAGTTCTGGAGCTTCCTGAAAGTGCGGAAGAAATGGTGGATCACCCCCATTGTGCTGTTCCTTGTGGTGCTGGGGGCGGTGCTGGTTTTTGCCAAGGGTTCGGCGCTCGCGCCGTTCATCTACAGCCTGTTCTGAAAGGCGGAACCCAGGACAGGGGCCGCCCCACCGCGTCGGATGAATCGCGAAACCATTGACACTTTTTTGGAGCGGGCCGTGCTCGGCCTGGTCCTCATTCTGATCACCTTCGGCACGCTGGCCTTTGGCGGCGTGCGCCCGCTGGACGGTGCGGTGCTGGCCTGGCTGGTGCTCGGTGCGCTCGGCCTCTGGCTGGTGCGCCTGTGGCTGGCGCCGAAGTTTCGTTTCCTCTGGCCACCGGTGTGTTGGGCGGTGCTGGCCTTCCCGGCTTTCGCGCTCTGGCGCTGGCGCACGGCGGATGTGGCATTTCCCGCCCGGCAGGAGTTCCTGATTGTCCTGCTGGTCGCGCTGCTCTTCCTGCTGGTGGTCAACAATCTTTACAGCCAGGAATCCGTGCGCGTCCTCACCCTGTTCCTCATTTCCCTCGGCACGCTCGTCGCCATGTACGGAATTTTTCAATGGCTCCGTCATTCGGAAACGGTCTGGGGACTGCCCCGGCCGGAAGCGTATCTCGAGCGCGCTTCCGGCAGTTTCATCTGCCCGAACCATCTGGCCGGGTTCTTGGAAATGCTGCTGCCGCTCGCCTTGGCCATGACCGTCATCGGGCGCATGACTCCGACCGCGCGCGTCTGCGCGGGCTACGCCTCGCTCGTGCTGCTCATCGGCCTGGCGGTCACCCAGTCTCGCGGCGGCTGGATCGCCGGGGCGTGCGCATTGCTCCTGTTGGTGTGGTGCCTCCTGCGCACGCGCGGGAGCCGCTGGGCGGCGTTGCTTTTGCTGGTCGTGATTGCGGGGATCGGTTGGTGGTTTTACCCGCGCGCGGTCGAGCAACGCATCGAGTTGGGCCAATACACCGGCAACAACAAGGACACCCGCCTCCGCCTCTGGGACGCCGCGTGGCGCATGTGGCGGGATCATCCGTGGGCGGGCGTGGGACCCGATCACTTCGACCTGCGCTACCGTCAGTATCGCGACGCCACCAACACCGCCCAGGGCCGTCCTGGGCGCACGCACAATGACTACCTCAACACGCTGGCCGACTATGGCGCCGTTGGCCTGGCGCTCGCGTTGTTGCCGCTCGGGTTTGCCGCCTGGACGGTCCTGCGCTGCTGGCCCCATGTGCAGCGGGCCGGCTCGGAGTTCGGCGAGAAGAAAAGCAACCGCTCCGCCATCGTCCTCGGCGCGTCGGCGGGCCTGCTGGGCTTGCTCGTCCATTCGTTCCTCGATTTCAACCTGCACATTCCGTCCAACGCCCTCCTCTTCGCCACGCTGCTCGCCGTGGTCATGACACACGCGCGCTTTGCCACCGAGCGTCATTGGTGCACCGCGCGCTGGCCGCAGAAAATTCTCGGCACGGTCGCGCTGCTGGCCGCGCTCGGCTGGCTCGGGCCGCAAACGCTGATCCGCACGAACGAAGCCCTGGCCTTGCGCCGCGCCGCGCTGCTGGCCGACGGATCGCCGGAGAAAATCGCGCTGCTGAAAAAAGCCTTCGCCCTGCAGCCACAAAATGCCGACACCGCTTTCGCCCTCGGCGAGCAACTGCGCGCCCTCGCCTGGCTGGGCCAGGACGACAACCAGGAGCGCGCCCGGCAGGCGCTCGAATGGTTTCAACGCACCGTCGCCCTCAATCGCTGGGATGAGCTGGCGCACATCCGTGCCGGCATGTGCCTCGACTGGCTGGGTCGCCCCGCCGAAGCGCAGCCCCATTTCACCCGCGCGCTGGAGCTGGACCCGAACCACTGGCATGCCCGCGCCATGATGGGCTGGCATGAATTTCAGAAGGAAAATTACGAGGGCGCGGCGGACTGGTTCAGAAAATCCCTCCAGGTCAACTGGCTGGAAAATCCCCTGGCCTACAGCTACCTCCATTTGAGCGAGAAATTTCTTCGCGAGGCGTCGTCGGGCACGAAGCGGTTTTAATTCCAGACGGATAATGAAACGTCCGGCGTGCTACCTGGGACTCGCTGATGGTTCCTCCGGCTTGGTCGTCACGAAACTTTTTCCATCCCGCTTACACAAAATCTGCACGACATGCCGGCCCGAATACAGCACGGGCGGCACGCCGCCGCCGGGCATGATCCACTGGCCGGCCATGTAGAAATTTTCCAGCCCCGGCAGCGTCTTCGGCAGCAGTGTGCGGAGCGCCTTTGGCGTCGGCACCCAGCCCATGAACGCGCCTTTGTGATTCAGCGTGTACCGCCACGTCGTGTAGGGTGTGGCCATGTCGGTGAGTTCCACTTGCGCCGTGAGTCCGGGAAAGTGCGGCTCCAGTCGCTCCAGGGCCTCGGCGATGACGCGCTTCTTCTCCACCTCGTAGCGCGGACGGTCTTGCAGCAGCTCCTCCCAAAATTCCCAGTCCGAGTGCAGCAGCACTTGCACGATGGTTTGGCCGGGCGGAGAAAATTTTTCGCTGTAATTGAAAATGCGGACGGGAAATCCCTGGATGGTCACGTTGCCAATCGTCATCGGCTTTTTCAGCAGCAGGAAACGCAACGGCTCGACGCCCGGAAACTCGCGCCCGACCACGAAGCTGATCGTCACGATGGGGCAGAGGTGTTTCCAGTTCGCGTAACAGTCGCGCAGCTTCGGGCTGGTGAATTTGTCGCCGAGCAATTTGAACAACGTGCGGTGGCCGTCGCCCGCCGCGACCACCACGTCGGCGCGCTGCTCCGTGCCGTCGGCCAGCCGCACGCCCACGGCGCGGTTTTGCTCGACGATGATTTCCTCCACCGTGGCGTTGAACGTGATCTCGCCGCCGAGCGCGCGGTAGCGCTCCTCGATGCTCGCCACGAAGTCCGAGCAACTGCCCGCGAGCAGGCCCATCTGCCGGTTCGCCATCAGCGACATGATGAGCATCACGAACCACACCGGCACCTCGGGCAAAAAGAGATTTACCAGCATCCGGCGCAGGTTGTCGTTCTTCAGGCGGCGCACGAAAACTTCCGTCGGCTCGTTCAACGGCCCGCCGAAATACGGCAGCACGCGGCGCAGATGCCACGCCTGTTTCAACAGCCCGGTCACGCCGAGCAACTCCGGCGGTTTCTCCAGCGTGCCGAAAATGTCCGTGCGCTGAAACGCGCGCGCGCCGCGCACAAATTGATCAATGAAGCGCGCGTCTTCCGGCGCGATGGCTTTCAACTCGCGCGCCAGCTTGTCGAGGTCGCCGCTGAAGCTGACCTGATGTCCGTTAATTTCATCCGAGAAGTGGACGAAAGTTTTGAGGTCAGGAAAGTGCCGCCCATGCATCAGCCCCAGCTCGCGATAAATCTCGTGGCACGCGAGTCCGGGCCGGTGGCCCATCAGGTAATGAATGCCACCATCAATCAAATGCCCGCGATTCTTCCATGCCTTCGCCACGCCGCCCGGCTCGCTGTGATGTTCGAGAATGCGCGTGCGATAGCCGTTCATCCGGCCATAGCAGCCGGTCGCCAGCCCGCCCAGCCCCGCTCCGATGATGATGATGGATTTTTCAGCCATGCGTCCGTGAATCGTGTCGCTGCTACCGACGGGAGACTGGAAAGTCTCCCAACCTGCCGGCTGGAAAGCCGGCGTTACGTAGCGCCGGCTTTCCAGCC
>JAYVNY010000017.1:0-13720 GCA_043758205.1 Akkermansia sp. | reverse complement strand
GACCGCCGAGTCCGCGCGATCCTAGCCCGGCAAACCTTGGCCGTTTCGACAGCACTTGGAACACGCGGACTCGGCGGTCCGCGCTCCGGCCATTTGGGCCACAGGCCCTTGAAGGTGCCGCGGCCACGAGGCTGAAAGCCTCGGAACCTGCCGACAAGAATGTCGGCGTTACGTAACGCCGGCTTTCCAGCCGGCAGGTCGCGAGGCTTTCAGCCTCGTGTCGTTTCCAGCAACCCATGATGGTCCCTGCAAGAGCTGCCTAGCTGCCCTCCGGCACCATGAATTGCTTTACGCGCGGGGCACGCGGCTTGTAGTTGTGATGAAGATGCTTTCGCCCGAACCACGTTGCGCATGAACCCGACGCCGCTTGTCGTCGCGTGGATTTCTGATTTCCCCATCGAGTGGATGGCGGACCTGCCGGACGAACTGCGTCATCTCCCGCGCGAACATCCGGCGACGTGGGCGATGGTGCTGCTGGAGGAATTTCAAAAACGCGCGGACTTGCAACTGCACATCCTCGTGCTGCGGAAAAAAATCCCACGCGATTTCACCTTCACGCGCGGCAACGCCACCTTCCACATTCTGAAAGTGCCGCCCGCCTCGCGCGCGCCGTCCGTGTTCTGGGTGGATACTTTTTTACTCGGGCGCCAGCTACGGAAAATCCGGCCGCACCTTGTTCACGCCTGGGGCACGGAACGCGGCGCAGGACTCATCGCCGCGCGGCTCGGCTACCCGTATCTCGTCACCATTCAAGGTCTGCTAACGTGGTATCAGCAGCTCGTGCCGCTCGGGCGCTACGAACGCTTCGCCACATTTCTCGAACGCGCGAGCCTGAAGCGCGCGCGGCTGGTCACGACGGAATCCACCTTTGCCGTGAACTTTCTGCGCGCGCGGTATCCGCGGTTGAAGATTCACCAGGCCGAGCACGCGTCGAACTGGCGGTTCCACGGCGTGACGCGCCAGCCGCAGACCACGCCGCTGCGTTTGCTTTCCGTCGGTACACCGGGTTTTCGCAAGGGCACGGACTTGTTGCTGCAAGCCTTGGACAAACTTGTCGGTGAGTTCGCTTTTGAGCTGACGATGGTGGGCACGGTGAGCGGCGCGTATTTCGAGGCCGAGTGCGCGAAGGTTTCTCCGGAGCTGCGTCGCCGGATGGTGTTCCGAAAAAATTTGTCGCCGCCCGAGGTCGCGGAGGAAATGGCGCGCGCCACCCTGCTCGTGCTGCCGACGCGTGCCGACACCAGCCCGAACGCGGTGAAGGAAGCCGTGGTGGCCGGGGTGCCGGTCGTGTCCAGCGCCATCGGCGGTGTGGTGGATTACGTGGTGCCGGAAAAGAACGGGCTGCTCTGCGCACCGAATGATCTGCCGAGTTTGACGGCACAGTTGCGCCGCGCCTGCGCTCACCCGCAGTTCGCGCGCGGCGAGGTGGATGTGGAGACGCTGGCGAAAATGCGCGACTATCTTTCACCGCGCGAAATGGACCGGCGCTTCTTCGCGGCCTACGAAGAGGCGCTGGCGTTGGGGAGGGGCGAGTGAAGTCTTCGCGCTGCTGTTTGAATTGTCACCGCGTTCCCCTCTCCCTCGGGGAGAGAGTTCCGCGAAACATAATTTCGCGCTTTGAACCCTTGAACTTTCCAACGGATTTCCTGGGGATTTGGGGCGGACGGGGATGGGAATTTCAATCCCCGTCCGCCCCAAATCTCCGGGAAAACGTCGCACTGCCTCAACCTGGGCGGGTGCGTTCGATTCGACGAACGCTGAATGACTGCCTCCCTCTCCCCGCCGGAGCGGGCCGGGGTGAGGGGAGAGAGGCGTTCCATTCCACCACCATTTTGCCTCCGCACCCACGGCCATGAAACTCGCGCTCTGCCTGGAGTATCCCATCGAGCAACCCGGCGGCACGGAGGTGCTGGTGCGCGAGCTGATTCATGGGCTGGCGGCGCGGCATCAGATCGTGCTCGTGTCGGGCGACAGCGCGGAGTCTTTGCGCACCTCCTCGGTGGCAGGAAAAATCGTCGCGCATCATTCGTGGGACATGACGCGCCCGGACGCGACGCAGGCGCGTGCGCTGGCCGCGTGGTTGCAGGCGCAGAAGCTTGATCTCGCGCATTTTCATTTCGGCGGGAACTACGCGTGGGGCAACCGCCTGTTCAACGTCTGTCCCGTCATTCACCTCGACCGCCTCGGCACGCCGTGTCTCGCCACGAACCACGGCGTGTTCGGTTTGTGGGAAGGCTATATCGGGGCGCAACGTCCGTGGTTCGTGAAGGCCGCGCTGCTCCCGCCCGCGTGGGCCAGCAAGCTGCAAATGCTCGCGCATCTCCGCGCCGAGATCGCCGTGTCGCAGGCCGACTGGCGCACGCTGCGCCGCCGCTACTGGCCGGCGCGCGGAAAGTTTCTCCAGATTTATCACTCGCGGATTCAAGAGCACGAGGCGGGGCCGGGCGAAGTAGTGGGACAGGCGCCCCCGCCGGTCTCCAGTCCTGCAAGCGCCCCCGCTTGCAGTCCAGCAGGCGAGGGCGCCTGCTCCACTATGACTGGCGGGGGTGCCAGTGCCACTAGCCAAGTGCGTGCGCGCAAAAAAATAATCCTCTGCGCCGGCACGCTCGGGCCGCGCAAGGGCCAGCCGTATCTCGCCCGCGCTTTCGCGAAAATTGCCGCCGGGTTTCCCGAGTGGAAATTGGTTTTCATCGGACGCCCCGGCGACGCGCAGACCACGGCGGAACTGGAGGAGCTGTTACGCGGCCCCGCGTTGCGCGATCACGCCGAGTGGCGGTCCGCGTGTTCGGACGCGGAACTGCGCGAGTGGCTGGCGGGCGCGGAAATTTTCGCCATGCCCTCGATGCACGAGGGGCTGGGGCTGTCGTTGCAGGAGGCGCTGTATTCCGGCTGCGCCTGCCTCGCGACGCGCATTGGCGGAATTCCTGATTTGATTCAAGAGGGTGACAACGGAATACTCGTCGAACGCGCGAATGTAGAAGAGATGAGCAACGCCTTGAAACAACTGATGAGCGACGACGCCCTGCGGGTCCGTCTGCGCGCGCGGGCCCGCGCGTCGGTTTTGGAAAAGGGCATGACCGCGCCGCGCATGGTGGCGCGGCACGAAGAGCTTTACCGCGCGCTACTCACCCGATGATTTTTTCAACCGCATGGTAAAAGCCCTTCGTTCGCTCGCCCGCCGGCATCTGCCCGAGCCGTTCCGCAAGAAGTTGGGGAACCTGCTCGGCCCGCTGGAGCATCATGTGGCCAGACCCCTCCAAGGCTGGCTCTTCGATTTGCGGGGCGGACAATTTCGCGCGGACGGCTGCGTGTTCGACATTCCGAAGCACCTGACCACGCGCACGTACCGCTCGTGTTTTCTGGATGCGGATTACGAGGACGACGAGCGCGCGCTGATCAAACGCTTCCTGCGGCCGGACGACACGGTGCTGGAATGCGGCGCGTGCCTGGGCATCGTCTCCTGCGTCACCAACTCGCTGCTCCGCGACAAGACGCGGCACGTCGTGGTGGAGGCGAATCCGAAAGTCATTCCCTCGCTCTACCGCAACCGTGAGTTGAACAAGGCCGGCTTCCTCATCGAGCACTGCGCGGTGAGCAACCGGAGCGAGGAGACATTTTATCTGCATCCGCATTTCATCGTGGGCGGCACGTCGCAGCGCCCCACGGAAATTGCGGTGCGCCTGCCCGGCCGCTCGGTGCGCGAACTGGACGCGCGCTACGGGCCGTTCACCGCGCTGATCATGGACGTGGAGGGGAGCGAACTGGACGCCTTTTCGACCGCGCGCGAGGTGCTGGCCCGCACCCGGCTCGTCATTGTCGAGATGCACCCGTGGGCCATCGGCGAGCCGGCGGTGCAAGAGTGCCGGGGCCTTCTGACGGCGGCGGGATTGTGCCACGTCGGAACGGCGGGCTACACCGAGGCGTGGCAGCGGGGCTGACGCGCGCATGAACGCCCGCCCGAAATTTGTCGTCGCCACGCCCAGCCGCTCGGTGTGCGATGACAACGCGCGCGCCCTGAACCACGCGGACGCGCTGCGTTTCCTCGCGCTCGGCACGCGGCGCGGCACGGCGGGCGTGCCCCCGGAGCAGACGCGCCTGCGCCCCATCTACGGTCTGTTGAATTACGCGGCGGTGAAATGTTGCTCGCAGTTCCGCGCCGAGTCCTTCCGTTTCGCGATGCTGCCGTCGTTTGATCGCTGGGTGAAAAAGCAACTCACGCCCGGCGACCACATCCTCTCCAGCTTTGGCTACGCCAACGAGTCGTTCGAATGGACGCGCACGCACGGCGGAAAAACTTTTCTCGATGGCGGCAATTCTCATCCGGCCCATTTCTGGGAATTGTTGAGCGAGGAGCACAAACGATGGAACTGCGCACTGCCGCCCGTCTCTCCGCAGTGGAACCGCCGCGCGCGGGAGATGATGCCGCAGGTGGATTACGTGCTCTCGCCCAGTTCGTTTGTCACGCGCTCGTTTCTCGAACGCGGGTTCAAGCCGGAGCAAATCCTGCGCAACATTTATCCGGTGGACCTGTCGCGCTTCGCGCCCGCCGCCACGCCGCGTCCGAAGAACCGCCCGCTCACCGTCGTGTCCACCGGCGGGCTGTCGCTGCGGAAGGGCGCACCGTATTTGCTCGAAGCGTTGCGGCTCGTGCATCAGCGGCATCCTTCGGCGCGGTTTCTGTTGTCACGGCTGATCGCGGACAGCGCGGCCCCCATCGTGGCGCAGTATGCCGACCTGCCGATTGACTGGGCACCGGGCCTGTCGCACGCGGAACTGGCCGCGCGCCTGCGAAGCGCGGACGTGTTCGTGCTGCCCTCGTTGGAGGAAGGTCTCGTCCGCACCGCGCTGGAGGCGATGGCCTGCGGACTGCCCGTGGTGCTGACGCCGAACACGGGCGCGAATGATTTCGTGCGCCCCGGCGTGAGCGGCTCGGTGGTGCCGATCCGCGACGCGCGCGCGACGGCGGACGCGATCCTCGAATGGGGCGACCGGGCGCTGGCCGCGAATGCGCCGCCGCAAAGATTGATTGATGCGGAGGTTCTTTCCTTCGCACATTTCGAGCGTGAGTTCATCGCCCAACTGAAAGACCGCGACCTTCTTTGATATGCGCTACCGACTCCGAATGCTGGCCGTGCGGGTGACAAGCTGGATTCCCGTCTGGCTGTTGCGCGCGTTCTTCAAAAGTTTCGACCTGCGCCCCGCCATCGCGGAGGCCGCGGGCTACAACGTGATCGAGCGGACTTTTTACACGCCCGTGCCGGATGTGAAGACGATTGACATGGCGCGCATCCGCGCCAAACGCGAGCTGCCCGGCGTTGATTTGAATTTCCCCGGCGCGGCGGAAACGCTGGCGCGGCTGGCCCCGCGCACGCAGGAACTCGACGCGATCCCCGAGCATGAAACGCCCGGCACGCCGTTCTGGTTCGACAACGGTTCCTTCACGCACTTCGACTCCGCCGTGCTTTACACGATGCTGCGCGAGCTGAAGCCCAGGCGGTACATCGAGGTCGGCTGCGGCTTCAGTTCGCTGGTCAGCGCGGCGGCCTTGCAGAAAAACATCGCCGAGAGGCATCCGTGCCGTGCGACCTACATTGACCCCGAGCCGCGGCTGGACTTGCGCGAGAAGCTGAAGTTCGCCGAGCTGCTGCTGCTGCCGATTCAAAGCGTGCCGCTGAACACCTTTCGTGAACTGGAACCGGGCGACGTGCTCTTCATTGACACGAGCCATGTGCTGAAACTGCAAGGCGACGTGGAGTATGAACTGGTTCACATGGTGCCCGCGTTGCGCGTCGGCGTGTGGGTTCACATTCACGATATTTTCACACCGTACGATTATCCCGAGGACTGGCTGACCAAGCATCTGCGCTTTGTCGGCAACGAGCAGTACGTGGTGGAGTGCCTGCTCAGCGGCGGTGACCGTTTCCGCGTGGAACTGCCGCTCTACGCCCTGTGGCAGGATCAGCGCGAGACGCTGCAACAGTTTTTCCCGCGCGGCCACACCCGTCCGCAGAGCTTCTGGCTCCGACGCGTCGCATGAGCGCGGGCGTTGCTGAGGTGCCGCTGGTCGCGGTCACGGGCTGCCTGCCGCTGGGCGGCAGTTCGACGTTTCTCGTCAACTTCGCGCGGGCGCTGCGGCGGCGCGGGCAGGTGCTGCCGGTCGTGGTGCTCGACACGGAAAACGCGTACGCGGCGGACTTCGCGGCCCTCGGCAATCCCGTCCATGTCCTGCCGCCGGGAAAAATGATCTTCGAGGACCGCCTGCTCTGGGCCTACCGGCAGGCGGCGCAGTACCGCCCGCGCGCGGTGCTCAGTTGTCTGTCGCCGCAGAGTTTCGAGATCCTCCGCGTGGTGCCGGAGGGCGTGCTGCGCATGAGCATTGTGCAGTCGGACGATCCCGGCCCGTACTCGGCCGTGGCGCAGCATGCGGCGTGGACGGACGTGGCGGTGGGGGTGTCGCGGCAGATCGGTTTGAATTTGCAGGCGCGGCCCGAACTGCGGCGCGCGCGCGTGGAAGTGATTCCGTACGGCATTGATTTTGCCGCGCCCGTCCCGCGTCCGCCCCGCGCGGCGGACGCGCCGCTGCGGTTGATTTACCTGGGGCGCATCGTCGAGGAACAGAAGCGCGTGAGCCGCCTGGCGCAACTTGCGCGACAGTTGCAGGCGCGCGGCACGCCGGTGGAATTCTCCATCGTGGGCGAGGGGCCGCAGCGGGAGACCTTGCGCGCGGAGTTGCAGGACTGCGCCTGCGTCCGCTTCGTGGCCCCCGTGTCCTACGATCAGGTGCCGCGCCTCTTGCAGGACTACGACGTGTTCGTGCTGCTCTCGGATTTCGAGGGGCTGCCGCTGAGCCTGCTGGAGGCGATGGGCGCGGGCGTGGTGCCGGTGGTTTCCGATCTGCCGAGCGGCCTGGCGGAAGTGGTGGATGACACGCGCGGCCGCCGGGTCCCGGTCGGGGACGTGGCGCGCGCCGTGGAGGCGATCCTGGAACTGGATCGGGACCGGGAAAAACTTCACGCCTGCGCCACGCGCGCGGCGCAGTTTGTGCGCGCCCATTTCAGCGCGGATTTGATGGCGGAAAAATATCTCCGTGTGGTGGACGGGCTGGCCGCGCCGCCGCAGGACTGGCCGACGACGGTGGCGATACCCCGGCCGTGCGGCGTGACGCCCGCGTGGCTCTACGCCGGAGCGCCGCGCGTCCTGCGGCGCTGGTTGAAGCCGTGGCTGTGAACCACGGGACCGGGTTTGCAGAATTCTTGCCGCCATCTCCGCGCGCCCTTTAGCATTCGCGCATGAACGCCGAGATGAGCCGCCTGCAAAAAATCCGTTGCGCGCTGCGCTTCCGCACGCGGGCGCGCGAGACATATCGCCGCGTGATGCGCCGCCTCGGATTTCTGGGGCCGGACTGGGAGTTCGGGCCTTTCGCGAATGAAGGCGTCCAAGGGGGCTACACCGGGCTGCAACAGTGGGTCGGACGACCCGCCGTCATCGGGCGGTTGAAAAAATTGCGCACGCCCTGACCCTTTACCTTTCCTGCCATGTCGTTGCTCAAAAAAATTCTCGAAAGCCGCTGGCGGTGGGCCTTGCACGGGCTGCCCTCGCCGGCCTGCGTCCAGGCGCTTTTCTCCGTCCGGCGTTACACCATGACCATGCCGGGGCGCTGCCGGAAGCTGTGGGATTTGTGCGGCGACGTCTTCGCCCGGCAAGTCCCCGGTGGCCTGGTGGAGTGCGGCGTGTGGCGCGGCGGTTCCGCCGCCATCATGGGGCTGGCTGCGCGGCACGCAGGCGAGCGGCGGGTGTTGCACCTGTTCGATTCGTTCGAGGGGCTGCCGGAGCCGGATGAGCGCGATGGCGCGCAGGCCATTTCCTACAGCCACGGCAAATCCGGCGGCGCGCTCTCGTCCATTCATCAATGCGAGGCGGGCGTGGAGGAAGTGCGCGCGGCGTTGCTGGGCCAAATCGGGCTGGCGGAGGAAGGGGTCGTGTTTCATCGCGGCTGGTTTCAGGACACGGTGCCGGTGGCGGCCGGTTCCCTGGGGGCCATCGCGGTGCTGCGGCTGGATGGCGACTGGTACGAGTCCACGGCCATCTGCCTGAAACATTTGTATCCGCTGCTGGCTTCTGGCGGCGTGCTGTTGCTGGATGATTATTTTTGCTGGGAAGGCTGCCGCAAGGCGACGGACGAATATCGCGCGGCCCACGGCATCACGACGCCGGTGGTGCAAATTGACGAAGGGGCGGCTTACTGGATCAAGCCGTGAGCGTCCGCCCGCCGCCCGGCCGGAAATTCTTCACGCGCTTTTTTTCCTGCGGGCCACGAGGCAGAGACTGAGGCCGAGCCGGGGGAAGAAAAATTTGGCTCCCAGTTTGCGGTAGAAAAAACTGAGCCAGCGCGCGCCGGTTGCATCCAGGGGATGGGTCCGCCGGCCAATGGCGGCGGCCAGGCGGTTGTGCATGGGGATGAAAAGCTCCAGGTCCGAGCCATGCAGGCGGTCGCCATGCAGTGAGACCAGTTCCAGCCCGAGGAGTTCCACCAAGGCCCGCAGATCGCGTTTGCGCCAGCGGCTGAGGTGGTGCGGCGGCCAGTTCGCCGGGTCCAAGGGAATGAGGCCGCAGATGCGATGTTCGTGCGGGACGGCGATGACGATGAGTCCGCCCGGGCGGACGAGCCGCGCGGCCTCGCGCACGAAGCCCACGGGGTCGGGGACGTGTTCCACGACTTGATAGAGCGTGAGCAAGTCCACCCCGCCCCCGGCTTCCTCGGGGGTGATTTGTTCGAGCGGCTTGCGGATCATGCGGTGGCCTTTCGCGGATGCGCGCTCGGCGGCGGCCTCGTTCAGTTCCACGCCCCAGGTGGTGAGACCTTGCTGCCGTGCCTGATCCAAAAAGACGCCGTCGCCGCCGCCCACATCCAGCACGCTGCGCACGTCTTGCTCGCGGGCCAGGCGGAGGGTGAAGGGAAATTCCGGCCGTTGCGCGACGTAGTATTCCCGGGCCATCAACTCCTCGTAAAATTTCCCGCCGCCAGCCAGCCGCGGGTCATAGAACCGGAACCCGCACGCGCGGCACCTCCAGAGCGTCACGCGGCTGGTCTCGTCCATCGGGGCCAGGGCCGCCGGGCTGAACTCCCGCCCGGCCGCGCGCCACAAGGCCACGATGTCCCGTCCGGTCAGTTCATCCGCCGCCGCCAGGTCGTGGCCGGAGCAGAGGAGACAGCGGAGTTTGGATGCGGGGTCAGTCATGGATTAAATCGTTTCCGGTTCAATAGGGTTTTCCTCTGGCAAGTTTCAACTCATTCACCACGGCCGTCTGGTGCGTGCGCCGACGACGGGCGGAATTTTTTTTGCCCGTGCCCCAGAATGGTGGCGGCCCACGGCCAGCGCGCCGGGATGCGGGCCAGCATTTCCGAGCGCAACTCGCCGGGCAGGCAAAACCGCAGCATCACCCACGCGCCCGCCAATGCAGCGGGCAACGCGCAGCCCAGCAGCCGCAGCCACGCCGAGTCGCGTGTCCACCAGGCCAGGGCCAGGGCGGGGGGGGCCACGAGCGCGAGGAAGCGCGCCGCCGGGCGCGACCATTCCAGCAGCACCACCGTCACGGGCTGGCCCGCCAGTTTTGCGATCCGCCGGTTCAAGTACGGCACGGACAGCAGGCTGGTGCTGAGGATGGAACAGGCCAGCATCCCCGTGATGCCGCCCCACGGAATGACCACGCAGGCCAGCAGGACAAACAAAACTCCCTCGGCGAGATACACCGCCTTCAGCCGGCCCACCAGTTTGAAATGGAACAGCAGCGAGGTGTGACAGGATGACTGGATGAGCAGCAGAAACCACAGGGCCAGCAGCCCGTTGTTCCACTCCGGCCAGGTGATCGGCTGGCGCGTCCAGATTTTCACGAAAGCATTGTTGCCCAGGGCGATCAGCAAACCCAGATACGCGCTGACCAGCAGGGACAGCTCCACCATCGTGCGGTACCGCCGCCAGAGCCGTTCCATCTCTCCGCGCACCACCATCTCGGACAACGCCGGACCTGCCGTCATCACCAGCCGGGAGGCGAGCTGCGTGCCGAGCGTGAAGAGCTTCGTCATCACCGACCAGACCAACACCGCCACGAGTGCGGCCTCTGTGGGCAGCATTTTTTTCAACAGCAGGATCTGGCTGCCCGTGGTCAGCAGCGTGCCGATGGTGATGAGGAAAAATTCCGTGCCGAATCCGAACACGCGGCGCACCTGCGCACGCGAGAACGCACCCCACGCCCCGCGCGCGGGCAGCAGCCCCAGCCGCGCGCAGGCCACGCCCATCGCCGCCAGCATTACGACCAGGGACACGCCCTGTCCGAGAATGAAACTGTCCAGCCCCAGGCCGGCGTGCAGGCCCGCGACCAGCAGCACCAGATTGATCAGGAACGATCCTGCCAGTGCGTAGTTCGCGAAGTCCATCCGCTGATGCGCCTGGAGAATCTGGTTCCCGATCCGGAAAACAAAATTCAGCGCCAGAAAAACCACCTGCCACACCCAGAGCCGCCGGAAGGCCGCGGCCTGCTCCCCGGCCAGCTCAAAAAACGAGACCAGCGCGCCTGTTCCGGCCAGGCCCGCGATCAGGATGAGCGCGGCCTGCATCGTCGAAAGCGCCCACATGGATTTGATGATGCCGCCGTAGTCGTCCTGGGCCGGCGCGTCCTTGTAATCCACGAGCAGCCGGATGCCCGCGCCGCTCGTTCCCAGATCGATCATGCTCAAGTAACCCGCGACCGTGGCCACGAGCAGCCAGAGCGAGTAATCCGACTGGGTCAGGTAATGGAGCGCCACCGGCAGCGAGACCAGCGTCCAGAGCGTGTTGAAGGAAATCAGCAGGTAGCTCGTGCCGAGGCCGGAAAGAAATTTTTTTGCCCGCGCCATGTGAGGGTCAGGCGCCCAGGCGGGCGGTTTTCAACCGGCGCTTCACGGGTTCGCAGTTCATTTTGTCAGAGGCACGGACAGGTTCTCCCGCGTTTTCGTTCATCGGCAAAGTTTTTTCCGGTCGGGCCGCGTGCTTGACGCTGCTCCGCGCGTCGCCGTTCAATCGCCGCCATGCCAACCAATCTTGCCCGCGCCTTCGTGCAATCCGCCGCGCGGCATGGGGCTAAGACCGCCGTCTTCTGGGGCGCGGAGGAAATCAGCTACCACACTCTGCTGCTGCGCGCGGCGGGCGTGGCGACGTCGCTGGTGGAACGGGAGAAGATTCAGCCCGGCGACCGCGTGGCCTTGTGGATGAAAAATTGTCCCGAGTTCATTCCGGCGTGGTTTGGCATCCTCCTCGCCGGCGGCGTGGTGGTGCCGGTGAATAATTTCCTAAAGCCGGAGGAGATCGCCTTCATCCTGAGCGACGCGGCGGTGCGCGTGGTGATCCACGACGAGAGCCTGCGCGAAGGCGCGGAGAAACTCGCCACGCTCCTGCTGGAGTTGCGGCAGCTTCGCGCCGAGAAATTCACCTCGCCCTCGTCTCTGCCGTCCTTCCCCGGCACGCACCGCACGGCCGCCGATCTCGCCGTGCTGGTGTACACGTCCGGCACGACCGGCCATCCGAAAGGCGCGATGCTCTCGCACGGCAACCTGCTGGCGAACGTGGAAAGCTGCCGCGAGAAACTCGCCGCCGTGGACCACGACCGCTTCGTGGTGCTGCTGCCGATGTTCCACAGTTTCATGATGACCGTGGGCATGTTGCTCCCGCTGCTCGTCGGCGGCTCCATGCTGCTCATCAAGTCCGTGAGTCCGCCGAAGAATGTCATCGCGGAAATTCTTGCGCGGCGCGCGACGATTCTCCCGGCGGTGCCGCAGTTCTTCCGCGCGCTGGCGCACGGCGGAGCGCCGCCGGATTTTCCGCTCCGCCTCTGCATCAGCGGCGGCGCGCCCCTGCCGGCGGAAATTCTCAAGGAGTTCAGAGAGCGGATGCCCGTCCCGCTCATCGAAGGCTACGGACTCAGCGAAGCCAGCCCCGTCGTCACGCTCAATCCCATTGATGGTTCCGGCAAGGCCGGCTCCATCGGCCTGCCGATCACGGGCGTGGAAGTCTCCGTGCAAAGGGACGACGGGAAAATTCTCGGCGTGGGTGAGACGGGTGAAATTTGCGTGCGCGGCGCGAACGTGATGCAAGGCTATTGGAACCAGCCCGACGAATCCGCCCAGGCCTTGCGCGGCGGCTGGCTGCTCACCGGCGACCTCGGCCACAGCGACGCGGACGGCTACTTCTTCATCACGGACCGCAAGAAGGACATGCTGCTCGTCAACGGCATCAATGTTTATCCGCGCGAGATCGAGGAAGTCATTTACCAGTTCCCCGGCGTGAAAGAGACGGCGGTCGTCGGCGTGCCGGATGCGCGACGCGGCGAGCAACCCGTCGCGTACGTCTCCGCCAAAGACGGCGTGACGCTGGATGCGAAAGCCCTCCAGCATTTTGTCCGCGAGCATCTCGCCGATTACAAGGTGCCGAAACACGTCACCGTTCTCGCAGCGCTGCCGCGCAACGCCACGGGAAAAATCCTGAAGACGGAATTGCGGAAGCTGGCGGCCGCGTAGGTGACGAGATAACGAGCCTCCGGTCAGAACGAATGAGACAGACCAGAGACTCTTTACGTCGTCTCCTTCGGGCACCCATTCAAGCCCCCCCTCCACGCCGCCGATGATCTGCGGCAGTGAAACAAGAAGGCTGGTCATCATCCCAACTGGATGGACATTCCATCGCGCCGGTGGTTCGTGAGAACAATCGGGGGAGAATTTTTTCCCAGACCTGCGCCGTAATCGGTTTGCTGGCCGTGCTGTTTTTCACGGGCTGCGCCACGGCCCCAACTCAAGCCCGTTCCGCAGCGCGCGTGAAAGTGCTCACGGAATGGACCGGCCACCAGGCGCGCTTTTTCCTGCGCAACTCCGACACCGCCGACATGACCGCGACGCTCGATGTCGGTGCGATTAACATGCAACCCAATGTCCAACTGCCGCGCACCGTCATCGTGCCGGCGGGCGCGACTGTGGAAGTGTTGCTGCTCACCGGCGTGACGAACGCCGGCGGCCACTGGTCGTTTGGCTACACGAATCACTACACGATGGGGCGCGGCGACGCGGTGCATGACGACACGCAGCTTTACGCGCTGCCCTACACGGCGGGCCGCAGTTTTGAGGTCACGCAGGGACATCACGGCGGATTTAGCCACACGGGCGCGGATGAGTTTGCGATTGATTGGAAAATGCCCGAAGGCACGCCGGTGCTGGCGGCGCGCGCCGGCGTGATCGTGGCGGTGAAGGACGACTCGGAGAAGGGCGGCCCGCGCCGCAAGTTCGAAGACCTGGCCAACCATGTCATCATCCAGCACGCGGACGGCACGATGGCGCACTACTGCCACTTCGCGCCGCGCAGCGCGCAAGTGCGCGTGGGCGAGGAGGTCGCGGCGGGCGCGGCGCTGGCGTCCTCGGGCAACACCGGTTTCAGCAGCGGGCCGCATCTGCACTTCGCGGTCTTCAAGGCGCGCGGCGGTTATGGGCGCGAGACCATTCCTGTGAAATTCCTCACGGCCGAGGGCCGGGGCATCACGCCGGTGACGGGCGAAAGTTATCGTGCGGTAGATTCGTCGGCGCTGGCCGGCCACTGACCCGGGGTGCATCCGAAGGGCCTGTTGCCCAAAGGCCTCGGCGGTGCCGGCGGTCGGGAGAAGCGGAGGTCTGGGATTTCCACGCGCCTGAAATCTCACCTGG
>JAYVNY010000016.1:0-12264 GCA_043758205.1 Akkermansia sp. | reverse complement strand
GATGGCGAACGCGCCGATGCCCGCGAGGGAACGAATCACTTCGTCAGGAATCTCGCCGTCGCGATCAATGGCGTCCGGGTCCACTTGCTCGTGGAGAATCTTCTCCAACCGTTGCAGAAACGCGTCGCCCTGGTCGCGGTCCTCGTGCGTTTGCTCGGGGAAGGGCATGAGCTTCGCGAAGTTCGCGCGCCCCATGAACAGGTCGGCGACGAAGCTCGAAGTCTGCGTCTGCTCGCGCGCCGCTTCGGTCAGTTCAATGGCCGCGCGCTGACCGGCGGACATTTTCGACGTGTCGATGGCGGCGGCTTCTGGTTCGTGTGCAGTGGTGTTCATAGGGATTCTCCTTTCGTCGTAGCGGCGTCTCGGCAGAGCGCCGCCATCTGTTTTGGAACCATCGTGCGGCGCTCTGCCGAGGCACCGCTACAAAGCCACGCGCACGGCGCGAAGCGCGGTTCGGTGACGGCCAACGCCTCCAGCGCGGATACCACGCCCGCGATGGGATACGCCTCCGCATAGCGCAACGGCCCGCCGGTGAACGGTGCAAAACCCGTGCCGAGCACCATCGCGAGATCGATGTCCTCCGCTGCCGCGACACCTTCCTCAACGCAACGCGCTGCTTCGTTGACCATGAGCAGCACCATGCGTCGCGTGAGTTCGTCGGGTGTGAAACGCGTGTGGCGATGGACGCTGCGCAGCACATCGAGTTCGTGGTTCGGTTTGTCGTGCGCGTAGTCGTAGAAGCCACGGCCCGATTTTTTGCCGAGTATTTCCGCGCCAAGCATCTTCTCGATCAGCGCCGGGGCGGTGATTCGTTCGCCGAAATGTTTCGCGAGCGAGTTCACAACGTGTGCCGCCACATCCAGGCCCACTTCATCGAGCAGGCGCAGGGGACCCATCGGCATTCCGAAGTCGAGCATGGCTTCATCAATGTCGTGCGCGCTCGCGCCGGCGTCGAACAACCGCACGGCCTCGACGAGATACGGCATGAGGATGCGGTTGACGACGAAGCCGGGACGGTCGCGGACCACGACGGGCACCTTTCCGACGCGGCGCGCGAACGCAACGACGCGCGCGACCACCTCCGGCGAAGTTTTTTCTCCCGCCACGACCTCGACGAGTTCCATGCGGGCGATGGGATTGAAAAAGTGCAGACCGACCACGCGCTCCGGCGCGTGCGTCGCCGCAGCTATTTCCGTGACCGAAAGCGCCGAGGTGTTGGTGGCGAGAATGGTGTTCGGCCCGGTCTGCGCGGCGAGGCAGCGGAAGATGTCCTGCTTGAGCGGAAGTTTTTCCGTGGCCGCTTCGATCACCATGTCCACGTCGCGCATCGGCAGGTCGGTGGCGGCGGCGAAGATGCGGTCCTTGCCGTCGCGAGCTTCGAGCGCGGTGAGGTGGTGGCGCTTCACCGCGTCTTCGTAGAGCGAGGAGACGGTGGCCATGCCGCGCACGAGTTGGTCGAGGCTCACGTCGCGGAGAATCACCGAAAGGCCGCGCGCACTGAGCCATTGCGCGAGGCCCGCGCCCATGACGCCCGCACCGATGACGGCGGCGCGCGTCATTGGCGTAGTGGGACTGGCACCCTCGCCAGTCATAGTCTTGCAAGCGCCCCCGCTTGCAGCAGGGGATGAGGGAAAACTGCAGGCGGGGGCGCCTGCATGACTGGCGACAGGCGGGGGCGCCTGTCCCACTACCCTCACCACGGCGCGGCGCGGCGTTGCTTTTTTCGCACGCTCTTTCAGCAGGAACAACCGCATCAAGTTCCGGCACTCGGGAGTTTCGGCGAGGCGGAGAATCGCCGCGCGCTCCAGCGCCAGGGAATCTTCCAGCGAAAGGGAAACGCCCTGCGTCACCACGTCGAGCGCCTCGTCGGGCGCGGGATAATTGCCGCGCGTCCGGGCGGTCAGGTCGCGCTGGACGCGCGCGTGAATGAGCAGGGCGGAAATGGGATTGTTCGAGACGCGATGGCTGGGACGGTGCGGTTTGACGGGCTTCAAGATTCTCTCTCGCGCAATTTCCAGCAGGCGTTCGCGCGGCACCACGTCATCAATCATGCCGAGCTTGAGCGCGCGATCGGCGACGAGAACTTTGCCCGCGAGGATCACGTCGAGCGCCTTGGGAATCCCAATCAGCCGTGGCAGCCGCGTGCTGCCGCCCCACGCGGGCAGGATGCCGAGCAGAATTTCCGGCAGGCCAATCTTCGTGACGCGTTCATCAGTGGCGAGCCGGTAGCTGCACGCGAGAGCGAGTTCATAACCGCCGCCCACACACGCGCCGTGAATCGCGGCGACGGTCGGAACGCGCAGCGCAGCGAGGCGGTTGAACACGCGTTGGCCGAGTTCGATGAGGTCGGCCAGGCCGTGCCCCCGGCGTCCCGCCGGGTCGGGATCGTCTGCCATCACAACTGGCTCTCCCGTTCGGATGGCTCCACCCGGCGAGACGCCGGGGGCACATTTGGCCAGCGCGTGCAGGTCCGCGCCGGCGATGAAGATGTTCGGTTTGGCGCTGGCGAGGATGACGCCGCGCAGCCCCGGCTCGCGCTCCAGCCACTCCAGATGCGAGTCGAGTTCCAACATCGCGTCGCGGTCGAAGATGTTCGCGGAGGAATTCGCGCGGTCGAAGGTGAGTGTGCAGACGCCGTCGGCGTCCACGTCGCGGCGAAGATTTTGAGTGTGCCCCCGGCGTCCCGCCGGGTCGTGATCCACAGCCGCGACAACTCGCTCGCCAGTTTGGACGGTTCCACCCGGCGGGACGCCGGGGGCACGTTCAACGGCGCATTCCAGACTCATTTCAGTTTTCATACGTTCCTTTCCAACCACAACGCCGCGCCTTGGCCGCCTCCCACACACAATGAGATGAGCGCGCGGCGCGCGTTGCGGCGTTGCAGTTCTTTCAAGCTGGATAAAATCAATCGCGCGCCGGTCGCGCCGACGGGGTGGCCGAGCGCGATGGCTCCGCCGTTCACGTTGAGCCGGTCGCGGGGAATCACGCCGAGCGGAGCGCGAACCGCCGAGTCCGCGTGTTCGTAATTTCCAGACTCCGCGCCTTTCAACACCGCGAGCGTCTGCGCCGCGAACGCCTCGTTGATCTCAATGAGGTCGGCGTCATCCACACTCAGTCCAGTTCGCTCGCGCAATTGCTCCATCGCATAGAGCGGGCCGAGGCCCATGCGCCTGGGGTCGCAGCCCGTCACCGCGTAATCAACGAGCGCGCCAATGGGAGCTAACCCAAGTCCCCTGGCGCGCTCCACCTCCATGACCAGGAGTGCGACCGCGCCGTCGGTGATCTGCGAGGAGTTCCCGGCGGTCACGGTGCCAAATTGTTTGTCGAAGACGGGTCGCAGCTTCGCGAGCGCAGCCAGCGATTGGTTTTCGCGCGGGCCGTTGTCCATCGTAATAGGGGATGGGGGATGGCGTCTGGGGTCTGGGGCGCCGGCGTTCGCCAGCACCGGGCAAATTTCTGCGGCCAACTTCTCGCGCGCAGCGAGGGCGCGTTGGTGGGATTCCAGGGCGAAGGCGTCTT
The DNA here is from genome assembly GCA_043758205.1 of Akkermansia sp. GTDB lineage: Bacteria > Verrucomicrobiota > Verrucomicrobiia > Limisphaerales > SIBH01 > JANNGC01. Next base: position 8,745 of record JAYVNY010000016.1, on the reverse strand, counting down.
GCTCCTCGCGGCTGATGTGGAACTCGCGCGCGAGCAGTTCGGCGGTGTCGCCCATGTTCAAACCGCACACGGGATCGGTGAGTCCCAATTGCAATCCGATGCGCGGCTTGAAATCGCGCGGGCGAAAGGCGGCGAGCGCACCGAGCTTTTGCGTGAAAGATTTCGCGCGGGCCAGCTTTGCGAACGTGTTCGCGGCGCGCTGACTGAACAACAGCGGCATCTGCGACATGCTCTCGGTGCCGCCGACGATAAAGATGCTGCCGCGCCCGGCACACATGCGCTCGTAAGCTGTGATGAGCGATTCGAGGCCGCTCGCGCAGTTGCGGTGAACCGTCATGGCGGGGACGTGCGCCGGGATGCCGGAGCGCAGCGCGATGACGCGCGCGATGTTCGCGGCGTCGGCGGGCTGCGAGACGCAGCCGAAGATCACTTCGTCCACGAGCGCGGGATTCAAGCCGGTGCGTTGCAGAAGATTCGTCACGGCGATGCGGCCCAACTCCACCGCGTCGAGTTGCGCGAGGTCGGTGCCGGCCTTGCCGAACGGAGTGCGGATTCCATCAATGATGACGAGGCGTGGCTTCATGCGGCGTTCTCCATCATGGGTAGTGCTAGTGGGGCAGCCGGGACGGCTGCCCCACGAACTTGCGGTCGGTGATCGACCAGCCGGCACTCCTTCAACTCACGACCAACGCCTTGGAGCGCGCGCATTTCCTCGAGCGTGTGAAACTCGAGGCGGTTCGGATGAATCTCGGCGCGCGCGGCGAAGAGTTCGCCGAGTTCGCGGGCGATGGCCGGCTGCGCCGCACCTCCGGGCGTGGAGACGTGGAGGATCAGTTCGTCGAGATCGAGCGGGTCGTCGTGGCGTTTGCGCAGTTCGATTTGCCAGGCCTGCACCTGCGCGCAGTCGTCGAGGATGTGTTCAAGCTCGTTGAAATCAACGAGCGTGCCTTTGAGTTTGTCCACGCGCATCTCGCGAACCTCGGAGCGCCGCGAGATGTGGCCGACGAGACGCGGCACGGTGCGACCGCAACCGGGGCACCGCGCGTAAGTGAGTCCGCCGTCAATGAGGTCGCCGGTGCGGTAGCGCAGCACGACCGTGCCGCGCGCGTCGAGCGGGGTGAAGACGAGTTCGCCTGGCGTCTCCGGCGGCTGCACTTCACCCGTGAGCGGATCGATGACTTCAAACAGTCCAAAATCTGGATAGAGATGGTAGCCGCACGACGGCTCAACGAGCGCGCGCGGGCATTCGGCGAAAGCCATTTTGCATTCGGTGAATCCATAGGTTGCCACCACATCGACTGAGTGCGCGCCGAGTTCGCCGGCGAGCGCGACCAGCTTGCGTTTCATGCCGCCGGGAACTTTCTCGCCACCGAGCACGATGCGTTTCAACGGCGCGCAGCGAACGCCCGTTTCCGCCGCTTCGTGCAGAACGTGATAGACGAACGTCGGCATCCCGATGAGCACATCGGGCTGAATTTTTTGGATGAAGCGAATCTGGCCCTCGGTGCCGAGCACCTTGCCGCCACCGGTGCTGACCATGAACACGCCAAACGCCTCCGCCCCGTAGTGCGTCTGCCAGAAAGCGAGATGCGGCGCGTAGGGAAACATGTTGAGCAGCTTCCATTCGCGACGTGCGCCGCAGACCTCGAAGAGGCGGCGGCCTGTGATGGCGAGGTTCGCCAAATCATGTCGCGTGAACAGGAAGGGAATCGGATCTGCCGAACGACCGGTCGTGGTCGTCAGCAGCAGGGGGCGATACTCGGACTCCAGTTCCTGTTGCACGCGAGAGCGTCCGCGGACCAGCGCGCGGAGGACGGTGCTCGGCCTTCGGGAGAGCAAGTGTTGGTCCGGGGTAATCAAAAATTCTTTGGCGCGCTGCGGACTGGACGGCGTGTTGATCAAGTCCGCCTTCGATGTGAACGGAAGCTTGTTCAGATCGTCGAGCGAGCGGATGGAGTCCGCGCTCAAGCCGTTTTCACGAAACAGTTCGCGATAGTGAGGCGAGAAAGGGAGCACCACGTCGCGCAGATAGCGCCGGAGCATTTCCGCTTGGCGTTGGCGGAGCGCGTGTTCAGGCCGCGTTGGCGAGTGCGTCGGGAGCAGGTTTGTTTTCATGCGTGTGTCTCCTGATGAGGGCTTTGATTTCGTCGAGATGCTCCTCGGCGGTGCGGCGACCGAGGGCGATGTATTTGCCGGGGCGATGGAAGTCATGCCAGCGACCGTCGAAGGACAGCGGGCGCAAGATGAGATCGGCGTGGCGGCCCGAGTGTTCGGCCAGGCGCATCTGCGCGCCGAGCATCGTGCGGTGCAGAATGGAGAAGACGTTTTGCGCCTCCATCCGTTCGCGCGTACGGCGGAAAAGGCGCGCGAAGCGGCTGAACTGCGCGTAACGCGCCGCCTCCTGTTCGCGATCGAACTCCATGCGGCACCGCAGGTAGGCCGGCGTGGGAATCACATTCACCGCGATGACCACATCCACGCCCATCTCCCGCGCGACATCCACAGGCAGGGGGTCCACCACGCCGCCGTCGAAGAACATTCCCTCGCCCACACGCACCGGCGCACACACACCGGGGATGGCGGTGCTGGCCTGCACCGCGAGCGCGACTTCGCCTTCGGTGAAGACGACGCGTTCCAACGTGCGGAGGTTCGTGGCGACGACGCGGAGCGGGCGCGGGAGTTCGTGGAAACACACATCGCCGATGGCGCGTTGCAGACGCCGACGCGTTTTGTCCCCGCGCAAAAATCCTGAGCGCGGGACGAGGAAAGGATCGAGGAGCCGCACAAAACCCCAGCGACCTTCCACCTCCCGCGCAAAGCGTTCCATCGCCGCGCCGTCATGGCCCGCCGCCCAGACGGCGGCGACGTAGGCGCCCATGCTGGAGCCGGCGATGGCGTGAATGGGGATGCCGTTCTCTTCGAGGACTTGAATGACGCCGATGTGGGCCAGTCCCTTCGCGCCGCCGGCTGAAAGCGCCAGGCCGACACGCGGTGTGGGAGAAGAACTGACAGCTTGGGAATTTGGAATCAGAAGTCCCATCTCGGACCCGCCCCGTTCCGACCCGCCCCGAAGAACTGTAGCTTCAACTTTCATGTCCGCCGCCGTGAGCGACGGAGAGCCGAAGCGCGTGCGCTACTGTGAAGTGGCGCCGACCGGCGCTTGCAGCCTTCCGTCCTGACACGGATTCAAGGTTGTTTTGAGACCTGATTTCATTGGCTTGAAGCACCCTACTCCTGTTTGTGAGGGCGTCAAATTTGGGAGAGAGAATGGCAAAGAAAACTCTGGCGGTGACAGCGTGAGCCTTGCAGTTGTCGCCATGCACGACTGCGGTCTCGGGGAAAGCGGCGCGGCCGGCCAGACGCGCGATTCATCACGCGCTTTTCAAAAACCGCGTTGAAGATGCGGAGGTGCTCCACTACGGTGCGCGTTGTGCTAGAAGATCGTTCCTACATGCGCGCCGATCCACATCGTTCGAGGTGGAGCGCGTGGCTCATTCTGATCATCGCGGTGACGGTGTGCTTCGCGTTCCAGCAGATCGCGGTGGTTTATCTCGGACGGGAGGGCTGGATATACAAGTACCTCGGGTTGAGCACGGATGGTTTGAAACATGGGTATGTCTGGCAGTTGCTCACCTTTCAATTTCTCCACGTCGGGCTGTGGCACTTGCTCGGGAATCTGCTCGGCCTCTGGTGCTTCGGGCGGTTCGTGGAGGAGCGTCTCGGGACGAAGGCGTTTCTGAAGGTCTATTTTCTCTCCGGTGTAGGCGGTGGGCTGTTGCAAGCTGGGCTGGGCTGGGCCGCGCCAAATTATTTTGGAGCGACCACCTTCGGCGCGTCGGCGGGCGTGTGCGGATTGATCTCCGCGTTTGCCATGATGGAGCCGGATGGGGAAATCCGCTTGTGGGGCATTCTGCCGATCAAGGCGAAACATTTTCTCTGGGGCGCGGGCGGCATCGCGTTGTTTTTCACGCTGGTGCCCGGCGGCGGAGGTTACGCACACGCGGCGCACTTGGGCGGTTTCATTGCGGGCCTGGCCTTTATGCGCTGGGATTCAAGCCGTCCGGCGATGTCGTGGAATCCGCTGCAAGGCCGGCGGCGCAAACGTGAACTGGTGCAGGCCGCCGCGAAGATCACGCGCTGGCGCGGCGCACGCGAAGAGCGCGCGGTCGAATTGCCGCCCGAGGAGTTCATCAGCCGCGAAGTGGACCCCATCCTCGACAAGATTTCCGCGCACGGCATCCACAGCCTCACGCCGCGCGAACGGCAGATTCTCGAAGCCGCGCGTGCGAAGATGGGGAAGCGTTGAGATTTTCGTGCTTCGCTGCCCTCTGGAACTCCGCCAAAAATAGTTGATGGCTTCGCGCTGGGAACAATTTGGAACGAAGGTGCTGACCCGGCTGGCGGACGCCGTGCTCCGGCATCCGCGCTGGTTTGTCTGGCCGCAGATTCTCCTCTTCGCAGTCTGCGTGTGGTTCACCGTCCTCTCGCCGTGGAAACTGGAATTTGATCCCAGCCGCGACAACCTCGTGGGCGGCGACAAGAAGTATCATCAGAACTACCTCCGCTATCGAAAAGAGTTCGTGCTGCCGCGCGAACTCGTGGCGGTGGTCGAGAGCGAGAACCGGGAAAAGAACCGGCAGTTCGTCGAGCGCTTGGGCAGGAAACTCGAAGCAGAGACCAATCTCTTCATGGACGTGATCTGGAAGGGCGACTTGAACATGCTCGGCTCCAAGGCGCTTCTCTTCGTGCCGGAAAATGATCTGCGCTCGATGCGGCAGACGCTGCGCGATTACCGGCCTTTCCTTCAGGAGTTCAGCCGCGCGAACAATCTCGCCTCACTGTTCTCGGTGGTGAACGGGCAGTTCCTCCACGCCAGCCGCGAGGAAAACGCCGAGACCACCGCGATGATCAAATCGCTGCCCGCGCTGGAGCGCATCATCACGCAGGCGAGCGACAGCTTGCGGCGACCCGGAATGCCGCCCACGCCGGGCATCACGGCGCTCTTTGGCGCGGGCGCGGAGGCGGAGGAAAAGATGTACGTGACCTTCGCGCAAGGCCGCATCTACCTCGTCACAGCCCGCGCACGGATCGAAAAACTGGACGAACCCGCGGTGCGCCGCCTGCGCGAACTGGTCGCGCAGACGCAGCTGGAAGTCGGCGGCGTGAACGTGGGCGTGACGGGCGAACCCGCCCTCGAAATGGATGAGATGGTGCAGTCCACAAGTGACACGACGAAGGCCACCGTCATCTCGCTCGCACTGGTCGCGCTGATTTTCATCTTCGGCTATCACGAGACGGGCCGCCCCATCAAAGCGAACCTCGCGCTCATCATCGGACTGGGTTACACGATGGCGTTCACCACTGCGGTCATCGGGCATCTGAACATTCTCACCGTGACGTTCGCCCCGATCCTCGTCGGGCTGGCCATTGATTTCGGCGTGCATCTCATCTCGCGTTATGAGGAGGAAATCAGCCTGGGACGCAGCAATGAGGAGGCGTTGCGCAAGGCGCTCGTCTTCACCGGCCTGGGCGTGGTCACGGGCGCGCTGACCACGGCGGGCGCATTTCTGGCCATGGGCGCGACGGATTTTCGCGGCATTCAGGAGATGGGCATCATCTGCGGTGGCGGGTTGATCATTTGCCTCATTCCGATGATGACGATGCTGCCGGCCCTGTTGATGCGCGGGAAACAAAGCGTCGTGGACCACGCGCTCGGGGCTAAGCTCGACCGGCGCGCAGTCATCGAGAACCTCTGGCTCGCGCGCCCGCGGCGTGTCCTCGTCGTCACCCTGATCATCTGTCTCCTGGCCTTGATTCCGGCGAAGAAGGTTTTTTTCGATTACAATCTGCTGGAGATGCAAAGCCAGGGGATGCCCTCGGTGATCTTTGGCGACAAGCTGATCAACTCCGCGAAAAAAAATGTGCTGTTCGGGGCCATCGTCGCGGACTCGCTGGAGGACGCGGTGCGGCTGGAAGCGCGGCTGACCAACCTGCCGACCGTCGCCTCCGTGGATCTCGCGGGCATTGATAACATGGCGCGCTACCTGACCGAAGATCAGTCGGGGAAGCTGGAAGTCGTGGGGCAGATCAGGCGCGAGGTGGCGGGGATTCAATTTGCGTCCGAGGACAATTCGCCGGCGAATATCCCCGACCTGGCGCAGGCGTTGTTTTCCTTCTACGGCTACGCCAGCGCCGCGCTCAGTGAAGTGACGCACGAGGAAAACCTGTTGCGCGAAACCTCGCCGACCAACCAAGCCGCCGGGGTGACGAACAAAACCACGGCGCAAATCGCGGCGCTGGGCGAACTCCGCGCGCAGTTGCGTTCACTGCGCGACAGCATCGGCACGTTGAACCTCCAACTCCGCACCATGCCGACCCATCAGACCGCGCCGAAGCTCGCCGCGTTTCAGCAGGCGCTCTTCCGCGACATTCGCGACACCTTCAACACCTTGCGCACGCAGGATGATCGCGGGCGTTTGCGCGTCGAGGATCTGCCCGGCCCCATTCGCAAGCGCTTCATCGGCACCAGCCAGAAGTATCTCGTGCAGGTCTATCCCAAGGAAAATATCTGGCAGCGGGATCATCAGCGGGACTTCGTCGCCGAAATGCGCTCCGTGGACCCGAACGTCACCGGCACGCCCGTGCAGCTCTACGAATACACCACGCTGCTCAAGACCAGCTATCAACAGGCCGCGCTCTGGGCGCTGCTCGCCATCGCCATTCTCGTGTGGCTGCACTTCCGCAGTGTGGCGTGCGTCCTTCTCTCGTTGCTGCCGGTCAGTCTCGGCGCGCTCTGGATGGTGGGGTGCATGGGAATTTTCAAGGTGCCGTTCAACCCCGCGAATATCATGACGCTGCCGCTCATCATCGGCATCGGGGTCACGAACGGCATTCACATCCTCAACCGCTTCGCCGAGGAGGCGAGGCCGTCGCTGCTCGCGCGCAGCACGGGCAAGGCGGTGCTGATCTCCGGCCTGACCACCATCGCGGGTTTCGGCAGCCTGATGTTTGCGCAGCATCGCGGCATTTCGAGTCTGGGATTTGTGATGGCCATCGGCACGGCGACCTGCATGTTGGCGGGCGTGACGGTGCTGCCCGCGATTTTGAACCTGTTGAGCGAACGGGGCTGGAAAATAAAAAAACCCAGCGGAGAAAACGCACATTCTTCCGCTGGGTCGGGAGGAACCGAGGTAAAAACCTCGACTGTGAAATGAAACTACGCCAATCGGATTCGATGTCAAATGAGTGGCCGAAAAAGTCCGGGGCGCGGGCGTCCCGCCCGCCCGGCGATGAACTGATGGCGCAAGGTTGTGGGTTTTCCAAAACTCGTCCGAGTTGGAGTTTGGAGCCTGGAGCTTGGAATTTATTTGGGATTTGGAGCTTGGGATTTGGAGCTTTTGCCGTTGTCCTGCTCCTGCTTTGCGCTCCCACCGCTCACGCTCAAATCCTCGCCGGCCCGGCCTTTAGCGAGTTCCGCCTGACGTTCGATGCCGGCGTGCGCCGGGAAATTCTCGGCCCCGTCTTTTACTCCGAGGAACGCGAGGAAGTGTCGCAATGGGCTTTCCCGCCGCTGATGAGTTACACACACGACCGTGGCGTGGACGGAACCGAGTTTGATTTTCTCTACCCCCTCGTGACGTATGACCGCAGCGGCGGAGAGTATCGTTTCCAAATTTTGCAACTGTTCAGCTTCGCGGGCGGCGTGAAGGAAGGAGACACCAACAAGCACCGTTTCTCGCTCTTCCCGATTTACCTCCAGCAGACTTCGACGGACCCGTCGGAGAACTATTTTTCTCTCCTGCCCATCTACGGACGGACGAAGAACCGTTTCTTCCGCGATGAATTTAACTTTGTGCTCCTGCCGCTCTACCTGGAGACGCGCAAACGTGACCTGCACACTTACAATTACCTGTTCCCGATTTTCCATTGGCGCACCGGCGATGGATTGAAGGGCTGGCAATTCTGGCCGCTCGCCGGTCACGAGCACAAGGTGCCGACGATTCGCACCAACCTCTGGGGCGATGACGTGGCGGTGCCCGGTCACGACAAAAAGTTTATCTGCTGGCCGCTCTTCTTCGACCAGCGCGCCGGACTCGGCTCCGAGAATGAAGCGCACACGCAGGCGTTTCTGCCGCTCTACAGCTTCACACGTTCGCCACAGCGCGACGCGACCGCCGTGCCTTTCATCCTCGGCTGGAGTTCCGTTCACGACCGCGTGAAGAAGTTCCATGAAGTCGGCGCACCGTGGCCGCTGGTGGTTTTCCGGCGCGGCGAGACCTCGCGCACAGATCGAGTCTGGCCGCTGTTCAGCCGCGCGACGAATCAGTTTCAGGAAAGCACCTGGTACGCGTGGCCGATATACAAATACAACCGCGTCCACTCCGACCCGCTCGACCGCGACCGTCATCGCATACTTTTTTACCTCTACTCGCACACCACCGAGCGCAACACCGAGACGGGAAACGCGAAGCGTCGGCGCGACCTCTGGCCGCTCTATACTTATCGCCGCGACTGGGAGGGCAACGAACGCCTGCAAATCCTCGCGCCGCTGGAACCCATTCTGCCGAACAGCAAAAGCATCGAGCGCAACTGGTCGCCCGTGTGGTCCCTGTGGCGCGACGAGAAGAACGGGAAGAGCGGCGCGCACAGCCAGTCGCTGTTGTGGAATCTTTACCGCCGCGAAACGACCACCAACACCAGCCAGACCACCGCGCTCTTCGGTCTCGTGCAACACAGCTCGGATAC
>JAYVNY010000015.1:0-21927 GCA_043758205.1 Akkermansia sp. | reverse complement strand
GACATCAACACCACCAAGGAGGAGATCAAGCGCATCCTCGAAAAGCCCGTCACGCCCACGGCGGAAAATCTGAAGCTGGCCAAGGCCGAGGGCTTGAAGCTGAACTCGTTTGTCGCGGACGCGAAAAAGCTGTTCCCAGGCACGCCACCGCCGTCCGAGGCGCTTAATTCGCCCAGCTTCAAATCGCTGCTGGCCAACACCATTACCGAGCTGCACCGGCAGGCGTCGCTCGTGCCCACGCGGCTCGATTCGAACGGGCCGTTGTTCTACTACTTCACCTTCGAGGCGCAGCGGCTGGCGTTGAATCTGCCGCCGGAAAGTTTGCGCCCGCTCTACGAGCGGCTGAACGAGGTGCAGTTCATTTCCGAAGTGCTGTTCAAGTCACGCATCAACCGGCTCGTGAGCCTGCGGCGTGCGGCGGTGCTGGGCGAGCGTCCGGTCGGCGGCGCGCAGGCGCCCGGCGGTGGCAATGACTACCTTCCCGCTTCCATGCGCGTGGATCAGGAGACGGGCATGGCGCTCTGGCCGTATGAAATTTCCTTCGACTGCTTCACGACGGAACTGGCGGCGGCGCTCGAAGGTTTGCAGAGCGGAAAATACGGCGTGCTGATCAAATCCGTGGCGGTGAATCCTGCGGATGAAACGCCGAACGCGCCCGGCGTGCGCCAGCCCTTTCAACCGGCGGCTCCCGGCCAGCCGCCGCGCCGCCTGCCCCCGGGACGTAATCCCGCCAATGCTCCGGCGGCTGCCGCCCCTGCTGGCGCTCCCACCGCACCGATGATCACCATGATTAACGAGCGTTTGATCCGTGTGACCTTGCAACTCGAAATCATCAAGCCCGACACCTCCGGCGGCGGCGGGCCGGGCGGTCCCGGTGGCCCGCGTCGTGGCCCCGGTGGTGGTCCGGGCGGCAATCGTGGTCCTGGAGGTCCGCAATGAAAGGTTTGGGCAACATCGTCGGCCTCGTGAAACGCCATTGGGAAAAGGCGCTGCTCGCGCTCGCGCTCGTCGGCCTCATCGGCGCGGTCTTTTTTCTCAATCAGATGAAGTCCGAGGAGAGCGCGAAGATTGACGAGTACGAAAAAGGCGTGCTGCGTCCGAAGGTGAAGCCGTATCCGACCCTCGACGTGAACATGCTGACCAGCGCGATGCGGCAGGCGACGAATCACCCCAGCCTCCAGTTCTCGCCGCCGCATAATTTGTTCAACCCCGTGAAGTGGCAGAAGCGCACCTCGACCGGCGAGCGCATCAAGGCCGAGACGGGCCGTGAGCTGGGCATCAACGCCGTGCAGATCGCGAAGACCACGCCGCTCGCCACCACCATCACGCTCGATGCTCCGAGTGGTTCTGGCGCCAACATGAGCGTGACGATGGAAGGAAATTCCACGAACTATTACCGCCAGCGTTTGCGCGCGTTTGTTTCCACGAACACCACTGACCGCGTGCATCGCACCTCGCGTCTGTTCTCGCTCCGCGATTTCCGCACCACCGCGGATGGCAATGCCGAGGCCGACATTGAACTGACCGACGGCACGCGTGCGACCGTCACCGCCGCGAAGCCCTTCAATCGCGTCGAGGCTTACAAGGCTGATTTGTTTTATCCCCCTGAGAATCTGTCGCTCAAGGATCGCCGCGCGGGCGACACGCTCACCGTGGCCGGTGAGGACTACATAATCGTTGCCATCAGCGCGAACGAAGTTGTAGTGTCCGCGCGCTCAAACGACAGACGAACAACGATTCGGAACAATACTGGTCAGTAGCGTTTTGAAATAGCTTGAAAATGACGACTCACGCCGCCCTCTCGTCTCTATGCCTGTCGGCCCTGCTGACGATTTCCCTCGTTCCCGCCCGTGCGCAGGACGCGCCCGCCGTCGCCGCCGACGTCGCCGTGCGGATGCAGGAGAAAGTGATCCAGGCCCGCAACCGCCTCGCCGAGGCCAAGGTCTCCGAGACGCGCAAGGAAACGCTCGCCGCCTCGCAGCAATACAACAAGGCCCTTGAACTCGTGCAGGGCATCGGCACCAGCGCCGACGCCGAGCGCAACGAGGCCATCGCCGGGCTTTCCCGCACCACCCTTCAGCTTGCCGACCAGTCCATGAAGCGCGGCGAGTTTGATCAGGCGAAACTGCAAATTGACCGCGTGCTCAAAGTGGATCCGGGCAACAAGCTCGCCCGCGACATGCGGGCCGAGAATGAACGGCTCACGCTCGAAAATCGCGGTCTCGTTCCGCACAAGGAAGCGCTCGACACCATTGCCACCACCGAGACCAACCGCATCGAAGCCGCCAAGCTCGTGCAGGACGGAAAACTGTATTACGAGACGGGCCGCATGAAGGAGGCCGATGAAGCCCTCCGCCGTGCGTTGCGCATCCAGCCGGACAATCAGGGCGCGCACTATTATCTCGATCTCGTCAATGCCCGCACCTTCGCCACCGAGGCCCGCCTCCGTGAAATCAACAGCAAAAAACTGCTCATGGAAGTCGAGCAAGCCTGGTCTGACCCGGTGAAGCGCGCCTCGCTCGACAGTCCCAATGGTTACGCCCGCACCAACTTCATTCACACCAGCGACAAGCGGCAGGCCATCTACCAGAAGCTCCGCACCATCCGCCTCGCGGAGTGGGGGCCGATTGACAACCTACCGCTCAGCGAAGTCATCCGTGCGGTCAGTGATGAGACGCGCCGTCGCGACATCGCCACGCCGGGCCGCACCCCGGGCATCAATTTCATCGTCAGCGGCAACGCGGACGCGGCTGCGGCGGCGGCGGGTGGCGTGGATCCGAACGGCCTGCCCATCGCGCCCGATCCGGCAGGTTCTGATTTGAACGCCGTTCCGTTGCGCCTCGGCACCAAGCTCGCTGACCTCACGCTCGAAGAAGTGCTGAACATCATGGAGAAGGTGGCGGAGCGTCGCATCAAGTACTCCGTGGAAGATTGGGGCATTTTGATTTCTCCGAAAGCGCCCGAGCCGACGCCCTTGCACACCCGTTTTTTCCACGTTGACCCGAACACCTTTCAGCAAGGTCTCGCGAACGTGACCGCGTTCTCGTTCGGCGAAAGTCAGAACAGCAGTGGTGGCGGTGGAGGCGGCGGCGGCGGCGGTGGTCGTGGCGGCGGCGGCGGCGGTCGCGGCGGTGGCGGTGGCGGTAATCGCGGCGGTGGCGGTGGCAACCAGGGCGGCAACAACCAGGGCGGCCAGGGCGGCTCGGGTGGCGGCGCGACTTATGCCAGTGTTTCCATTGCGCCCGGTGGCGCGCAGGGTGGCAATCGTCAGGGCGGAGCGGTTGGCGGTGCTCCTGGAGCCGCCGGAGCGGCGCAGGGCGCGGGCGGCATTCAGTTTCTTACCGAAGTGACGCCGTCTTCGGTGGTCACTCCGGTGGTCCAGAATTTCTTCCTCACAGCGGGTGTGACGCTGAATGAGCCGGGCAAGGCGGTTTTCTACAATGACAAGCTCGGCATGTTGATGGTACGCGCCACACTCAACGACCTCGACATGATCGAGAAGGCGATGCAAATCCTGAACATGACGCCGCCGCAGCTCACCATCCGCGCCAAGTTCATGGAAGTGAACCAGGACGACAACCGCGCGCTGGGCTTCGACTGGTATCTTGGCAACATCACGATGGGTGGCGGCAGGATCGGCGCGCAAGGCGGAACCGCACCGAGCTTTCAGGGCGCTCCCACTGCAGCTAATCCGAGCGGGTGGTTCCCTGGCCCAGGAACACCTGGTTCGGGCGGTCCAGGTCCAGGAGGTGTGGCAGCCAGCGCGACTGATAATTTGTTGACCGGCGGACTGCGCAACTCTGCCCCGGCACTTGGGACTCTGACCGGCATTCTCACCGACCCGCAGTTTCGTGTGGTCGTGCGCGCGCTCGAACAGCGTGGCGCTTCCGACCTCTTGAGCGCGCCGGAAATCACCACCCTGAGCGGACGTCAGGCGCAGATCAAAGTGGTGGATATTCAATACATCGTCACCGAACTCGATCAAAGTCAGACGGCGGCGGGTGGTGGCAACGGCAACAACAATAATAACGCAACCGGCGGGGGCATTGGTTCGAGTGTCCTGCCCATTGCCGAACCGTTTGAACTCGGGCCGGTGCTGGATGTCGTTCCTTACGTCAACGCGGACGGCTACACGATCACCATGACCATCTTGCCGACTTTGAAAGAATTTCTTGGCTACGATGATCCCGGGCTTTTCGTGGCGCAAATTCAGGGTGCGGCTGCCGGAGGAAACAGTCCCACGCCCATCCTGACCCCGACCCCGCTGCCTAAGTTCCGCCTCCGCCAGGTCGCCACGACCGCGATGGTCTGGGACGGCCAGACCGTGGTCCTCGGCGGATTGATTTCGGAGAAGGTTCAGAAGCAGAAGGACAAAGTGCCGATCCTGGGTGATCTCCCCTTGCTCGGTAGATTCTTCCGCAGCGAATCCAGCTCTTCGAGCAAGAAAAACCTCGTCATATTTGTCACCCCCAGGCTGATTGACCCGGCAGGCAACCCGCTGCACTCGGAGGAGGAGATGCCGTTCGCGCAGCACTCCGTTCCGTCGCAGCGTGTGGTCAGCCAGTAAGCGGCCCACTCGTTTTTCGAGCGAGCCGCGTTTGCCATGCAAACCACGCCACAGCCCAAATCGGCCCGGCTGCTGATTGTTGATGGACACGCCTACGCCTACCGCGCGTTCCACGCCATCCGCGCGCTGAACGCGCCCGACGGCTCGCCCACCAACGCCATCTACGGCTTCATCAAGATGCTGGCGAAGATGCACCCGGCGGTTCACCCCACGCACCAATGCGTGGTGTGGGATGGCGGACTGAGCGCCGAGCGCATGACCGCGCTGCCCGAATACAAAAGCCAGCGCCCGCCCATGCCCGGCGATTTGGAGAAGCAACTCTCCGAGATCGAAGCGTACCTCGAAGCCGCGCAGATTCCCTCCTTCGTGAATGACGGCGTGGAGGCCGACGACTGGATCGCCAGCCAGGCCGCGTGCGCCGCGTCGTATGGCGTCGAGGTCGTCATCGCCAGTGCGGACAAGGATTTTCTCCAGCTCGTTTCGCCGCGCATTGGTCTCCTGAACCCGAACGACAAGACCGAAACCATCTGGGGCGCGGAGCAGGTGCGGACGAAAACCGGGGTCGAGCCGGAGCAGATCGTGGACTGGTTGAGCCTGATCGGCGACGCGGTGGACAACATCGCGGGTGTCCCCGGCGTCGGCCCGAAGACCGCGACGGATTTGCTGAACCAGTTCGGCGACATTGACCAGATTTACGCGCGCCCCGGTGAAGTGAAGTCCGAGCGCATCCGCGCCAGCCTGCTCGCGGCGGCGGCGGACGTGCGGCGGAACCAGAAGCTGATCCGTCTCCCGACGGATCTGCCGTGCGCTTTTGATTTGGATACACTGGCGGTGCGCCCCGGCGACCCGCAGAAACTCGCGCCGCTCTTCGAGCGGTGGGGTTTCAAAACCATGCTGGCGCAACTGGAGTCCGCGCACGCATTGCAAAAGGAATTGCTGTGAACAAGTTCGGCCCAACACTCAGCGCGGCGCAGACCGCGATTTTCCACCGCGCCAGTGGCCCGGAAACGAACAATTCGTGGACAAAGAAACCTCGCGTGGTAAAAAGTCCGCCACCTATGTCACCAGCGTTACGCGTGCGAAAGTGCTTTGTCCTTGCGGGACTTCTGTGGGCATTTCCTGCGTTGATTTTCGGCCAGACCAACGGCTTGCAAGGCGGCGATCTTTCCCTCACCGGCGGACTGAATGGCGACCAGGTTTTTCCGGCGGCGGCCTTCGGAACCACGGGGGGATTTTATCTCTGGCACGATGCCATCACCGATCCTTTTGGCCTCGGGGTGAGCGTGCAGCGGTTGAACGCCAGTCTCGCGCCGGAAGGCCCGGTGCTGCCGGTGAACCAGACGCTGCCACTGGATCAGTCGCGACCCAAGGCCGCGATGTTTGCGGACGGCGGCGCGGTCTTCGCCTGGCAGAGCGGGCGCTCGGGGCTGCAAAATGTTTTCGCGCGCGTTATTTCCTCCACCGGTTCTTTCGTGGGGAACGAGGTGCTGATGAACAATCCGGCGTTGAAGGTGAAGAACCGTTACACCGCGCAGTGGACTCTTTATCGTGGCAACAAGCCCTACACCAAGCTCCAGACGATCAATGAAAAAATCAGCGTCCGGCAGGACTTCAATGCGAACGCCTCAGTTTGCGTGCTGGCCGATGGCAGCGCGGTGGTGACCTGGAGTAGCAGCCGCGTTTACGAGACGAACACCATCCAGTTGCAGCATTGGCAGACTTTCAAGGAGACCGGGGACGGAGGTTTCACCATTCTGAATCACACCAAGAAAGTCCCGGTCCGGATCAGAGTGAGCGGAATGCAGGACGTGTATGCGCAAAGAATTTCCGCGGCCGGCACAAAACTGGGCGGCGAGTTTCGTCTGAACATTTTCTCCGAGTTTAATCAGCGCGACGCCTCGGTAGCGGCGCTCTCCGGCGGTGGCTTCGTGGCTGCCTGGGTTTCCGAACGGCAGCGGGGAACTTTGCCGAACATCTTCGCACGCGTTTTTGACGCGGCAGGAAATGGCGGCGCGGAATTTTGCGTCAGCACGAATGCGACGACGCCCTCCGGCTCGCCGACGGTGACCGGCACGACGGGCGGCGGCTTCACGGTGGCCTGGGTGCAGAACGCTTTCGAGCGCACGAACGGCATGGAGATTTTCGCGCGTGCTTTCGATGCGGCGGGGTCCGGTCTCAGCGCGCCTTTCCCGGTCAACACGTACACTTACGGCGATCAATTCTCACCCTCCATCGCCTCACTCGGCACCCAGCAGTTGCTGGTCTGGTCGAGCATGGGGCAAGACGGTTCGTGGGAAGGTGTGTTCGCTCAGGCGCTGAATGGCGCGACGAAAATTGGCGACGAATTCCGCGTGAATGTCGCACGGGCCTACAGCCAGAAACTGCCGCACGTCTCGAGCGACGGCGCGGGCCGGGCGTTGATTCTGTGGTCGGGTTACGGCCCGGGTGGCAGCGGATTTGATGTGTTTGGACGGACCTACGTGGCGCCTTAGGCGCGATTGCTATGTTGCGTAACTGGAAAAAAATTCTGACCGGCGTTGCGGTGTTCGCGGTGACACCGTGGACGATGGGCTTCAGCCTGCTCGGCCCTGGCGGTGCGGAGGGAGTGACCGCCAAACTGTGGCAGCTACCTGCGGCCAATGCCGGTTGGGACATCGGCTACGATCGCGCGGGCGACATCGGCGCACCGTGCAACTTTGGCGAGTTCTACCGTTGGAACACGCCCGTCATCACTTACGCCTTCGACTCGTCGTTCGTGACCTATTTTGGCACTGAGGGCATGAAGGCGATTGACGCCGCGATGCGGGTGCTGAACGAACTGCCGGGCACGAGCAAAATGTCGGAAGACCTGAGCGAGTTCCCTCTGAACACGGCGCACATCAATTACGAGGCGGCGCAGCTTGGATTGACGGATCTCAAGTCCGGCGCGCTGGCTTTGATGATGGAGGAAGTCGGGCTGGCGGATCCGATCCGCTGGAATTTTGCCATCCGCAACCGCATCAATCTGCCTGGCGACTTCGGCATTTATACCATCACCCGGTTTAATTTCGACCCGCAGACGGTAACGCCATCCAGCTACGTCAATGGCACGGAATGGACATACCAAATCGCCGAGAATCGGGTGGGCAAAATCTCCGACGCGGAAGAGATTTTGCCCTCCGAACTGGCCAATGAAGTCATCAATTACCCCGTGGCCTCCGCGCTCACGCCACTGCTCTCCGGCTATTTTTTCACCGGCTTGACCCGCGATGACGTGGGTGGCTTGCGCTACATGCTGCGCCCGCAGACCGTCGCCGCCGAAACACTGCTGCCCGACGTGACGGCGAGCGGTGGTGTTTTCAGCCCCTACTTGGGAACCAACACCTTGACCAATGCCATCGGGGGCGGGGCCACCGGGACGAACGCCTCGGCGGGACTGCGCGGCGGCGTTGGAAAGTTAAGATTCCGGAAAGTGCTGGCCTACCAGACACCGTTCAAGCCAGTCAGCTACACATTCCGCGACAATTTCATCACCACCAATGGCGTGCGGCTGAAGCAGACGGTGCAGCGCAAGCCGGTTGCGCCAGACATCACGTTCGCCGCAGACGACACTTTTCCCGGCATCGCCACTCGGACGGACACCGCCAACTGGATCAACAACGAGACGCTGAACGGCATCTCACCGCGCGGCGGGCCGGGCGTGATTGCGCCGCCGGTCGTCATCACGTTCAACAACTCGCCGCGTCTGCTGGTCAACATCACTCCCAATTTTGTCACCGAGCCGCGCATCGCGGACCCCAACTCCCGGTTGTTTGGATTGATTGGACCGGTCTGGGCGTCCTTTGACGGCTCGACGAACGCGCCCGTGCTCTACCCAATTGTGAACGGCGTCACACTGCGGCAGCTCCGCACGCTCGCGGAGGGCAACCAGCCATGAACCAGCCGGGACGTAAAAACTTTATGAAGTGTTTTTGGGCCGCACTGATTTGCGCGGCCGGCATTGTCGGAGCGCAGGCGGCGACCAAGCCCACCCCGGTGCCGCCAATTTACCGCAACGAGATTTCCATCATTCCGCCCAATTTGCCCCCGCAGGTGGACGCGGCCATTTTCGTGAACAGCGGCACGTTCATCATCTCGAACAGTCCGCTTTTCCCGCTGCTGGTGCCGACCCCGTGGGAAGCGCAGAGTGTGCAAGTCTGGACCAACACTGGCGTGATGATCGGTCAACCGGGCTTCCGTCTCGATTACACGCCGAACCCGGCGCATTTGACCCCGGCGCAGCGCAAGAAGAAGGGTGCGCTTTCTCCGCAGGCCTCGCTCATCTTTGACAACAGTGGCGAAATTTCCGTGTCGAGCGCGCTGACCATCAATGCCAAGCACTTGATCAACTCCGGCATCATCTCCGGCGACACGGACGCACGGCTGCGTTTCCTCGGCGGCTCGACGCTCATGGATTTGTCGCGCGGCGCGGTGCGGGTCGGTGATTTACCGCAGGACGATTGCATCAGCGGGAGCAATTTCTTTTTCGGTCCGTTCGCATTTTTCGGCGATCCGGCGGTGAACTATCGCTACCTCGATTTCGGCAATAGCGGTTTCATCAACACCAACCGCACGCCGCTCATCCTGAGCACGCTGGTTTCAAACACGGTCGCGCCCCGGCTCGCGCCGCCCTCGGCGCTCATTCCTCCCTCACAGTACCGTTTGTTCCAGTCTCTGTTTCCGGGCGCGCCCGCGACCAACGTCGTGACCAACATCGTCGCCGACTTGGCGAACTGCGGCGCGTATGAATCGTTCGTCAATGTCCGCACCAATTTCTTGGGCACGAACGTGCTGGGTCGGAACATCACCGTGGTGCTGGTGCCGACGAACGGCTTCAGCGCGAACGTCTCGGTGGGCGTGGCCTTCCCGACGAACAACAATTTCTTCTTCCTTGGCAACGATCCCATCGTGGAATTTCGCGTTCCTACCCTGGACGTGATCACGCAGCAGCCAAAGGCGTCCTTTATTACCTTCCGTGACGCTGGGCAGATAATTTTCCGTGGACACGATTGCGAGTTCGACATTGCCGATGCGCCGAATGCGGCGTTCACGCCGGACATCTTTTTCACGCCGAACTTCGTGACCAACTCGGTCAACTACACCTACACCGTGGCGCAGGCGCATGTGGGCAACACCAATCTCTCCACCTTCACGAATTCCCCCTCCGTGTTCCCGGAATTGGGCAAATCGCCGGCGGCCAGCGACCCCACGAATTATCCGGGGCGCATCGAGATCGTCGCGAACAACCTCGATCTCACCCAGGCCCGGATTCGCGCCGAGAACGGCGTCTTCATTCGCGCGACCAATTTGGTCGGCAACGAATCGGCCTACATTGATGCCCCCTTCGTCAGCTTCGACGTCGGCTCGACGAACCGCACGCTCATCATCTCCAACATGCTCGTGCCGATCGTAAGCCGCGTGACGGCGGATTTGAACTCTTGGACGGGCCAATGGACGGTTGGGGTGACCAACGGCACCACGACCATCCAGATTCCGAACACCAATTTTCCCGGTGGTTTTTCCAACTTCATCACCGGCAACATCGGGCAGTTGAACTACCGCGTGCTGGTGCTCGGCGCGTGCATCAGCAGCGAGGCCCCGACCATCACTCATCGTTTTCATCTGAAAGCGACCAACGTGGTCTTGGAGGACAACCTCGCCATCAATGCCTCGCTCCTGCTGAAGACGACCTCCCTGACCATTGGCGAAGGGGCCAGCCTGAGCCTGCCGCGCGGGGCCAGCATCGCTTTCACGAACTTGGACGGCGTGCTCAGTTTCACCAATTACGGCGTGCTCAACACGCCCGGCGGCGCGTTCTTCGGCGTCTTCGAGGACGGCTACGTGCAGCCGCCGCTCACGCGCAAGCAACTCCGCTCCAAGAAACCGCAAGGCCCGCGACTCGTGGCTTACGACAACGTGATTAACCACGGCACCATCGCTGCCGCCTCGACGAAGGCGCGCGCGAGCCGCGTAGAAAGCAGCGGCACCCCGCAGGAACCCGCCCTTATCCTTGGCAGCAACGGCGTGGTTTCCCTCGACGGCGGCACGTTGCTGTTGAGCAACACCGTGGTGCGGGCGAAGTCGGAACTGCGCTTGACCGGCGGGAACGTCCTGGCCACGGGTACGGATTTAAGTGCCGGTTCCACGGCGGGAATTTTCGGCAGCTTCCTCCCCGGCGCGCTGGTCATTGATGCTACGAACACTTTGACGGACGGCGGGGCGGGCGCGGGCAACCTCTGGCGCGTCACGGGTGGATTCCGTCTGGCGCGTCGTCCGGCCACGCCCGGCGATCTGCTGGGCACGCGGATTGAGTCGCGCTCGGGAACCTTCGTGCAAAACACGCATCAATGGGCCGGCTTGGATCGCGGGAACACGAACACCGGATACGTGAACAATCTGGCGCTGGGCCGGCTGGTGCTGGATGGCGTGCTGCTGAACCGCTTCCGTTTCACAGGGGTGAGCACGAACAACGCGCTGTATGTGGACTATCTGGAACTGCGGACGAACGGCGTGCCGAACAGCCGTTCGGCGGATTACATCGGGTCGTTCGCCATTGATCCGGACTTCACGATTTATTTTGCGGATTCGAATCTCGATCCCATTGCCCTCAGTGGCTTGGGCGGGGGGCGCATCAAATGGGTGAGCAGTTACGTTGGCGCGGAGAGCGGCACGAACCTGCTTTATCCGAACGGCATCACCTACCGCTTCAACGCCGCCCTGGTGCGGAGCATGGATTTCGACACGGATGGCGACAACGTCCTGAACGGGCTGGATTGTACGCCCATTCCGGTGGGGACCAACTTCAACACCACCGGCCAGCAATGCCCTGCGCCCGCTCCGGCGGCTCCCGGTGTGGCGAAGGCGCTGGCCGCGTCAGACCTCCATTTGACCATCGCTCTCGCGGCCGAAGGCGGCGAGGTGGTGCTGGACTGGGATGCCCCCGCGAACTCCGCGAACACCGTCGAGTTCTCCGAGTCGCTTTCGGGCGGCGCGTGGCAGAGCCTGACGAATTTTATCAACGGCCCGACGGGCACGCGAGTAACGGTGCGGGACGCGGCGGCAGCTCCGACCCGCGTGTATCGCGTCCGTGTGGACGCAGCGAAACCGTGAGGCTGGCTCCGGCCACCTGCGGAACGCACCCTGGCTGTTGAACCCAAACGGCGAAGACGGACGTGGCGGCGAATGATCACTCGCCCCGGCGCAACCTTCGCAAACTGGACGTGCGCATTCACATGAAAATGTTTCGTTGGCTCGCGACAGGAGTGATACTCATCCTCTTGGCCGCATTCTTTTTTCTGAGGTCCAGACCACTCCCCACAAGGCCTTCCAAGGCGGATGTGACGTCCCTTGATTCCCGTGTTGCGGGTGACTTGGCATCCGCTGAACCGTCGGTTTCCAAACCTCAGGCGGCTCGTTCCACCGAAGCTGCTGCGGTGCTTGGAAGAATGTGGGCACCCACAGACCCTTTCGAAACATGGGCGGTTCAATATGCGCGCGGCGATGAGGCTGCCCGGGCGGATTTGTTGGTCAAAGGCGAGGAAATGGCTGCGGCCCGTCGCGCGGAGATGGTGTCGCTTATCCGCACCAACCCGGAGGCAGCCCTGCGCCGCGCCTTGCCGTATTCGATTCGGCAGAAGCTCCCCGAACATGTTCAACTTCAAATCGAGCAGCCACTCAATGGGCGTGGCATGTTCCGTCCGCTGTACTATGCGCCATTGCGGGGGCGCGAAAGCGAGGTTCCGCCCACGGGTTACGAAGTCGCGATGAACGGTCAGAGCTTCGAGACCCATACCTTTGGAGCCCGGATTCATCAACCGCCGCATGAGAGCACCTATGTCCACGGCATCTTCGCCGAGGACGACCGGAAGAAATCCAAAGTGCTGGCTCTCTCGCCGGATGCGCCCCGCTTCATAACCGATGCGCAGGAAAAGAAGGATCTTCTGACGAGTGGTGCCATTACGACGGAACCGGTGTGCGGCGTATCCTCGAAGCCTGTGCCGCTGGATCAGGCTCTCGTCGCGCAGTTCGCGGAGAAATACTACGCCTTCTGCCAGAACTCTCATGCGGAGCAGTTCAATACCACCCTCAAGTCTGCTCACGGCATGCTTTGGGCCTCTGGAGGCAGCGCATCACCCAAATCTCATGGTGGACCGCCCAGTTCCAGTGCGTCGCAGGGCACGAAAAAGCTCTTGTACATCCGGGTGACATTTGCCGACGATCCGGTGGTCCCGCAGTCCGACGACGGGGCGCAGGCGACCGTCAAAGCCAACAATCGCTTTTTCAATGAAGGCGCTTACGGCACGGTTTGGTGGCAATCAACCGTCACCCCCGTGATCCGCCTTCCGCAGCGCAAGAACTACTATGGCGAAAACATTGGAGCACTCTTGAGCGATGCCGCAGCGGGAGCTGCGGAGTTGGGTTACTTCACCAGTGATTACTACTCGCCTCATTACGTGCTGTGTACTTCGATGCCACAATGGTTGTTCGGTGGCCTCTCGAGTGGCGTGTTGAATGCCTCGCCCGGCGCGTTGAGCCATGAGTTGGGTCATAATTTTGGCTTGCCGCACGCGAATTTCTGGCAGCCCGAAGGGACGCTGCCCGGCCCGGTGCAGCCCCGGAACTTGCCCCCTTACCCCATCGACCCCGACAGTCTTATTGGTCACAACGATTTGAATGCTCCTGCCATTTTAGGACTGGATAAGGACCAACCCTCTCAGGAGTACGGAAACCCCTACGACGTCATGGGCAGCGGACCGGGCCATTTTAGCGCCATGTTTAAGAACAACATGAAGTGGCTGCCGGATCTGTCCATTCGTTCCGTCACCTCCAGTGCCACCAACCGTATTTATGCCTTCGATACTCCGCGTATTGAGTCAGGCCGGCTTTACGCCCTGCGCATGCGCAAGGATGTGGTGCGTGAATACTGGTTCAGTTACCGGCAAGGTTTTCCGGATAATCCCTGGTTCTCGAATGGTCTTGAGGTTGATTGGAATCTGGGCGTGGAAAGCATACCCGGTGTGAGTGCTGGCCAGGGCAACAATGTCTTGATCGACACGACGCCGGACACAACCTATGGCAAGCAGGATGCCGCCTTGATTGTGGGCCGCACGCTGCATGACCCCCAAGCCAGCCTCCACGTCACTCCGGTGGCCATCGGCGGCGGCCCTGATCCCTCGGATAAATGGATTGATGTGGTCGTCAACATCGGTCCCTTCCCGGGTAATCAGGTGCCCACGCTGGCACTCAACGGGAGTTCGTTCACCGTGGCTCTCGGCGAGGTCGTGTCGTTTACTGCTACCGCACAGGATCCAGACGGCGATGTGCTGGCTTACAATTGGGATTTCGGTGACTGGACGTTTGGGAGCAATGCTCCGGTCCAGTTGAAGGAGTTTAATGCGCCGGGACAGTTCGTGGTCCGGTGCGAAGTATCGGATCTGAAGGGCGGCGTGGCGAGCCGTCATGTCGTGGTCACCGTCGGTTCGCCCACCACCTACACGATTAGTGGTCGCGTGCTCGACACGGAAGGCAATCCCGTGCAAGGCGTCCGCGTCCACAATAGCGGGGTCAAGCCCGCCAACCCGCCGCCCGTCGAAGGGGGTGCAACCAACCTGGCCATCGCTGACCTCGGCACCTACCGCTACGGCTACACGGACACCGATGGTTACTACGTGATCGGCAACAATCCGCCGGGCAGTTACGTGGCGCGTGCCTTCATCTACGGCTACAGCTCCGTGCCGTTAAACTTCACCGACCCGGTCAACCTCAACAACGGCAACGCCAGCGACATTGATTTTACGGCCACCAAAATTGCGCGAGTGCGGGTGGCACAGTCGCTGAACGCTTTTGAACTGGGCACGAACGGTGTCTTTACCGTTTCGCGCGAAGGCGGGGATTTCGCCCAGGATCTGCCGGTGCGTTTTCGCCTGAGCGGTTCAGCCGCGTATCAGACGGATTACACCCTGACCTCCGTTGATACGGCGCAGACCAACTGCACGTATGTAACCAATGGAAATGTGATCACCACGAATTGCGTCACCAGCACGGCGACCATCGGCCAGGTCGTTATCCCGGCCTTCCAATCCTCCGTCGAGGTCGAGGTCGTGCCCACCGATAATGCGCTCGGCGACGGCGGCAGGACGGTCGTCATGACCCTTGGGCTCCAGACCAATTTCTTCCGCTCGCGTCTGGAGGTCACCAATATTCTCATCACCAATGGCAGCGTCATCGTCACCAACTCGATGTTCACCAACCGCATTGACCGGTTCCGCGTGCCGGGTTGGGAGCTTAGGCCAGTGGGGCCGGCCTCCACGGCGACCTGGTTTCAGACCGACCCGACTTACGTGCTGGATCAGGCCGAGGCGGAGGTTTTGATTGCAGACGATGATCCGCCCGCGACGCCGACCATAGGCATAATCGCTCTCGATGCGGACGCGCTCGAATCCCGCCGCGATACCGCGACTTTCATGATCTTCCGTTTGGGCGCACCGCTGGATCAGGATCTTGTCGTCCACTACGGCACGGCAGGGGAAGCCGTGAATGGTGAAGACTACGAGGAGTTGCCGGGTACCATCACCATTCCGGCCGGCCGGCGATTTGTGCTGTTGTCGGTGGCTGCGATCAATGACTTGTTCGTCGAAGGCAACGAATCGTTCTCTGTGGAGTTGTTGCCCTCACCGGGCGGCGCATACAATCTCGGGTTGATTGGTGCCAGTGCCAGCGGAACCATCGTGGATGACGATCTGCCCTTGGTGAGCATTTACAGCGCGATTTCATCGGTCCCCCGGAATGGAGGATCGGCCCGCATGACCGTGTCGCGCGCCGGCAGTCTCGACCGGGATTTGGTCATCAATTATCTCGTGACTGGCACCGCGGTGAGCGGGGTTGATTTCAACACGCTACCCGGTTCAGTCACGATTCCTGCGGGACAGTTGAGCGCGGACATCAGCATCAGTCCAATTGCTTCAAGCACGAACAAATTCCCGCGCACCGTCACACTCCTTCTGTCCGACGCGACGACTTACAATATCTACAACCAGAACCTGGCCACGATCACGATCACCGACAACACCTTGCCAACTCTCACGCTCGCACGCAGCGGCGACACCGTGAGCGAGAATGGTGGAAGCGCCACGTTCATCGTCTCCCGAACCGGATCTACCACCAACAGCCTGAACGTGTTCTTTGAAGTGGGCGGCTCCGCGTGGGAAGGAATAGACTATGCGAACCTCGGCACGAACGTGGTGATTCCTGCGGGTGCAGCCTCGGCGAACATCACCCTGACCGCCATCAATGATGCCGCCCGCGAAGTGGCCGACACTTGGGGCAATGACACCGTCATCGTTCGTTTACGGGCCAACACCAACTACAATCTCGGCGGAACCATCAACCAGACCATTCGCATTCTTGATGACGAGCCTGATACGGCGCTGCCTGCGGTGGGCTTTATGTTGTCCCGCTCCACGGTGCGCGAGGATGAAGGGATTGTTTACCTGTGGGTGAAGGTCAGTGCCAACCCCGCGACCAACAAACCCATCGATCTGGAGTATCGCGTAACGGCGGGCAACGCGGTGCCCAACGTCAACTACGTCAATGCCTTTCCGCCTTCGTTGACCACGACGGGCTTTCTGCGCATCACCCATTACTTCCCGGCCGACCCTCCGCCGCAGTTCTACAGGTTTGAGAACGGCATCTATGCGGTTCCGGTGCAAGTGCTGGATGATGGCGTGGCGGCAGGTGACAAGACGCTGACGGTGACCATTTTCCCGCCCACCCGCTACGTGACCAATACCTCCCTGGCCACGAATATGGGGACGGTTTACACCAACTTCCTGATCACCCATTTGCCCACGAATGCTTTCGTCGGTCCTGCAGCTTCGCACACGCTCACCATCCAGGATATCAAGACGACGACGGTGAGCATCACCGCGTTGTCAACCCATGCCTACGAGGCAGGCTCGGTGCCCGCACAATTACTCGTCAGCCGGATTGGCCCTTCCAATGCGGCTTTGACGGTGGCGTTCTCCGTGGAGGGGACTGCGGCCAGTGGCAGCGATTACTTTGCGCTCGGAACCAATGGGACGGTCACGATTCCTGCGGGGACCAACGCGGTCATGCTGACCTTGACTCCGATCGATGATCCAACCGAGGAGCCTGAGGAGTCGGTCATCGTGCGCTTGCTTGAGCGGCCCGGCTATCAACTTGGGAGCGCGGAGGCGCAGCTCTACATCGTGTCCGATGACGGCACCATTCAGTTCAGTCTGGAAAGCTACCGCGTCAGCGAGGACCAGAGCAACGCGGTGGTCGCCGTGGTGCGGACCGGCGGCACGAATCTAACGACCACGGTGGATTACCTCTTCACGGGCGGTACCGCGAGCAACAGCGTGGATTATCTTGGCACCAATGGCACGCTCACCTTCCTGCCGGGCGACACGCGACGGTTTATCAACGTACCCTTGATCAACGACGCGCTGGTCGAGCCGGATGAAACCGTGACCCTGGTTTTGAGCAATGCCACCGGCGGCGTGCCGCTCGGCGGCCAGAACACCGCGACGCTTGTCATCGTGAATGATGACACCTCGTTCGAGTTTTCGACCAATACGTTCCGGGGCAACGAGAACGCGGCCCTCGGCTCGGTGGACATCCGACGCCACGGCGTGCTGACCAACACCGACACGGTGACCTTCACCGCGACCAACGGCACGGCGGGCGCAGCGGACTTCCTCGCCACCAGCTTCCCGATCACGTTCCTGCCGGGCGAGACGAACCAGACCATCAACGTGTTCCTGCTCGATGACATTTTGTTCGAAGGCGACGAGACGGTGAATCTCACACTCACCAATCCGCAGGGCGACACGGTGCTCGACCTGGTGAGCAACGCCACGCTCGTCATCGTGGACGACGAGTGCCGGCTCGAGTTCGAGTTCGGCAGCTACTCGGTCATTGAGTATTCGAACTTCGTCAGCCTCGTCATCCGTCGCGTGGGCGGCACGGTCAATCCGGTTTCCGTGAATTATGCGACCGCCGACGGCACGGCCACGAACGGACTCGACTACGGTGCCGTCAATGCCACGGCCTTCTTCAGCGGCGATCATTTCGAGACGGCCACGAATGGCTCGGGCGCGGTCTTCTTCGTGCCGGGTGATTCGACGAAGATCGTGCTGGTGCCGATCAGCGACGACGTGCTGGGCGAGGGCAGCGAGACTTTCCAGGTCACTTTGAGCGCCGCGCAGACGCTGACGAACACGGCGCTGCCGGGAGCCACGGTGCTCGGCACCAACGTCTTCACCACGGTCACGATTCTCGACAACGAACTGCCGGGCAGCGTGGATTACGAGTTCAATCCCGGCGGCGGCGCGAACGCCACGGTGCGCGCGGTGGCGCAGGCACCGCGCGGCGGGCTGGTTGAATTTCTCGACCGCGTGGTCATCGGCGGCGACTTCACCACGGTGGACGGATTTGTCTTCAACCGCATTGCGCGCCTGCAACCGGACGGTGCGCTGGATAGCTCGTTCAACCCCGGCGCGGGCGCGAACAGCAACGTGCTCGCGGTGGCGGTGCAGGCGGATGGACGGGTGCTGGTGGGCGGTGATTTCACGACTGTGAACAACACGAACCGCGCCCGGCTCGCCCGGCTGAACGGCGATGGCAAGCTCGACCTCAGTTTCGACCTGGGGGCGGGCGGGGTGAACGGCACCGTGCGCGCCATCGCGGTGCAACCGGACGGCCGCGTGATCATCGGCGGTGATTTTTCGCAGGTCGGCGGCGTGGCGCGCGGCTTCCTTGCGCGGCTCGGCACGAACGGCGCGCTCGATACCAATTTCTTCGCCAGTCTGAACGGCAGCGTCCGCGCGGTGGCGGTGCAGACGGACGGGAAAATTGTCGTGGGCGGCACGTTCACGCTGGCCGGCGGCGCGGCGCGCGCCTCGCTGGCGCGGCTGCACACGAACGGCGCGCTCGACACCGCCTTCGTGATCGGCGCCGGTTTCAACGGACCCGTTCACGCCCTGCTCGCGCTGGACGACGGGCGCATCGTGGCGGGCGGCTCGTTCTCGAATTTCAACGCCCTGAATGTCACCAATCTCGTGCGCCTGAACCCGACCGGCCTGCTGGACGGTTCGTTCCAAACCGGCAGCGGGCCGGATGGCGCGGTCTTCGCGTTGGCGCAGGCGGGCGGCGGGCGGCTGGCGCTCGGCGGCGCGTTCTTGAATTACGCCGGCACGGCGCGCGCCGGTTTCACCCGGATTCTTGCCAATGGCGGACTGGACACAAATTTCAACCCCGGCTCCGGAGCCAACGCGGCGGTGCGCGCCGTGGCGGCGCAGGAAAACACCGCGCTGATCATCGGCGGGGATTTCACGGTCGTGAACGGCCTGCCGCGCAACCGCATCGCCCGCGTGCATGGCGACGAGTTCCTCGACCTCGTGGGCGTGGAGTTTGCGCTCGGTGAATTCTCCGTGTCCGAGGCGGGCGGGGCCGTGGCCACCATCACGGTGCAGCGCACGGGCAGCACGAACCGCGCGTTCAATGTCCAGTATTACACCGCGAACGGCACGGCGACCGCGCCGGCGGATTATCTTTCCGCCACCGGCTCGCTCTCGTTCGCCGTCGGCCAGTTGACGAAGACTTTCACCATCACGGTTTTCGATGACGCGCTGGTCGAAGGCACGGAAACCGTGGGCCTGTTCCTGACCAACGCCTCGGCCCTCGTGGAACTGGGCGGCAACAGCCGGGCCACCCTGTTCATCCTCGACAGCGCGCGGTCGGTGTCGTTCGAGAACGCCGCCTACACCGTGGGCGAGGGGGCGACGAACGCCGTGATCACGCTGGTGCGTTCCGGCTCTCTGGCTGGCGACGTGACAATCACCTTGAGCAGCAGCAACGGCACGGCGGCGGCGGGCTATGACTACGTGGGCTTTACCAACCTGATCACCTTCACGAACGGCGAGTCCGCCAAAACGCTGGCACTGCCGCTCATCAGCGACGACGGCGACGCGGAGTTCACCGAAACCATCGTGCTCCGGTTGGGCGCGCCGGGGACGATTGGCGCGCCGGCTCCGGGCACCGTCCTGGTCAGCATCCTCGACAATGATCCGGGTCCGGGGGACGCCGACCTTCGTTTCAATCCGGGCGCGGGCGCGGGCCGTGTGGTGCGGGCGCTGGCCTTGCAGCCGGACGGACGGCTGCTCGTGGGCGGCGCGTTCACCAATTTTGCGAACTCGAATCTGAACTTCATTGCCCGGCTTGAATCGAACGGCCTCGTGGATGTGAGCTTCGCAACTGGCACGGGTCCCAACGCGGTGGTCTCGGCCATCGGCCTCGCGCCGGACGGCCAGATCGCGCTGGGCGGCGCGTTCACGAATTTCAACGGGGTCAGTTTCAACCGCCTCGTGCGGCTGAACACCAACGGCGGCGTGGCGGCGGGCTTCTCCGGCTCGGTGTCGTTCGATGCTGCGTTGCAAGCCCTGGCCGTGCAGCCGGACGGGCGGATGGTGGTGGGCGGTGCGTTCAAATCTCCGGCGGCCGGCGTGGCGCGAGTGCGTCCGAACTCCTCCCTCGATTTCCAGTTTGATCCAGGTCTCGGCGCGGACGGCGCGGTCAACGCCGTGGTCTTGCAGCCGGATGGCAAGGTGTTGATCGGCGGCGCGTTCACGAACGTGGCCGGCAATCCGCGGGCGCGGCTGGCGCGGCTCGGGCCGGACGGCAACTTCGACGCCGTGTTCGTTTCGACCGGCATCACCAACGGCAGCATCTTCTCCGTGGCGCTCGCGCCCGATGGAAAGATTTTGATCGGCGGCAGCTTCCGTTACGTGCATGGCCAGTCCCGCAGCGGCGTGGCGCGGCTGCTGGCGGATGGCTCGCTGGATGCCTCCTTCAATCCCGGCGTGGGCGTGACCGGAACGGTCTATACCGTGAGCGTGCTGACCAACGGCGCGGTCTTCATCGGCGGCGATTTCCTGAGCGTCGGCGGGTTGCCGCGCGCGCGGCTGGCGCTGCTTTCCCCGAGCGGCACGGTGGACCCGGTGTTCGGAGCATCGGGCGGTGCCGACAACACGATTTACGCCTCGGTCATCGCGCCGGATCAGAGAATTTATGTCGGCGGAGATTTCACCAGCATCGCCGGGCAGACGCGGCGCGGTGTGGCGAAGCTGAACATTGGCGGACTGGACACGCTGCGTTTCACGCGCATCGTGGTCGCCGGCGGCGCAGCCATCCCCCGGCTCACTTCCGAGCCGGGCCGTGCGTATATTCTTGAAGGCAGTGACACTCTTGGCGTTTGGTTCCCGGTCAGCACGAACCTGGCGTCCGGCGTGTCGCTGGATTTCAGCGATCCGGGCGCGCTGACGCGCACCAATCGTTTTTACCGGGCGCGGCGGTTTGGGCCGTGAACGGGGCGGACGGAGAATTTTTTTGGATTTGAATATGAGCAGCAATCTTGAACGACGCAGTGATTACCCACGCGCCCGCGCCGGGTGGCGCGGCTGGCTCCGGGCGGCCCTGCTGGCGGCCCTGGCCGGGCTGGTTCCCGCCGCCGCCCTCGCGCAACCGGCCAACGATAATTTCACCAACGCGTTTGTCCTCGTCGGTACCGCCGGCACGACCAACGGCACGACGTTGAACGCCACCGTGGAGACGGGTGAGCCGTTCCACTTTTCCTCCTATCGCGCGCGTTCGGTGTGGTTCCGCTGGGTGGCGCCGGACTCCGGCCCGGTGACGTTCGATCTCATCGGCAGCACCTTTAACACGATCATGGCGGCCTACCGGGGCAGCGCCTTGGGCGGCCTCACGCAACTGGCCAGTGATAATGACAGCGCGACCGTGTCGCCCTATCCCTTCGACAGCCAGATCACCTTCACGGCTTTGGCCGGGACAGAATACCGGATCGCGGTGGATGGTTTTGCGGCGGCGAGCGGATCGTATGTTTTGAACTGGAGCCAGCTCGTCTGCACGAACGTGGCACCTGGGCCGACGGAGATTCAATTCTCCTGCGTGGATTACGCGGTCAGCGAATCCTCGCCCGGCTTTGCCACCGTGAGGGTGGTGGCGGGCGGTGCCTTTCCGGGGACCGTGACGGTGGATTACTTCACGACCGACGGCACGGCGTTGGTGCCGGGAGATTACCTCTCCGTCTCGAACACTCTGACTTTCGCACCCGGCGAGACGAGCAAGACCTTCACCATCATCATCAACGACAACACCTTCCAGAACCCGAACAAGACGGTGAACCTGACCCTGGCCAATCCGACGGGCGGAGCCACGCTGGGCCTCAGCAGCAACGCGGTGCTGACCATCGTGGACGATGAGTCCACGCCGGTGGTGAGCATGGCGGGCCAGTTCAACTTCTC
>JAYVNY010000014.1:0-12255 GCA_043758205.1 Akkermansia sp. | reverse complement strand
GCTCGGCTCGTGGAGCATCTGCCCCACGTCCAAATCCTACCGCAAAGACCCGCGCTGGAATTCCGCCGAGGAACATCTCGCGCTCGGTATCCGCATGGCGAAGGCGCTCGGCTCCTCCGTCTTCCGCGTCGTGCTCGGCAACGCCGACGACCGCAAGAGCGAGGGCGGCATCAACGCCCGCATCGCCGACACCGTCAAAGTCCTCAAGAGCCAGCGCTCGCTCGCCATTGATTCCGGCGTGAAGGTCGCCATCGAGAACCACGCGGGCGACATGCACTCCACCGAACTCGTCCGCCTCATCGAGGACGCGGGCCGCGACTACGTGGGCGCGAACATGGATTCCGGCAACGCCTGCTGGACGCTCGAAGACCCGTTGCAAAGTCTGGAGAACCTCGGGCCGTACACCATCACCACCAGCCTGCGCGACTCCGCCGTGTGGGAATACGAGGACGGCGCGAAAGTGCAATGGACCGCGATGGGCGACGGCCACATCGACCTCAAGAAATACTTCGCGCGCTTCCACGAGCTGTGCCCCGGCGTGCCCGTCCACATCGAGACCATCTCCGGTTTCTCCAAGCCGTTCCCCTACCTGAAGGCCGACTTCTGGAAACCCTACTCCACCCTCCCCGTGGCCGACTTCGCGCAGTTCGTGGCGCTGGCGAAGAAGGGCAAACCCTACACCGCGCCCAAGAGCGACCAGATGAACGAGATCGAGCGCAGCATCAAGTACTGCCAGCAGGTGCTCGGACTGGGGTTGAAGGGGTAGGAGTTTTGAATGAAGCGTCCGCTCATTCTTATCATTTGTGTCATAGCGATCCTCGGCGCGTTCTTCTGTGTCGTTGCTGTTTGGAGGTTTCGAGGCATACTAGGTCTGGTGAAGGTTGAGGTATCTCGCAATTACAAGCCCGCAGCTCAGAATGCGAACCCCTTGCTCAATGCGATTGACAGCACGATGTCTGATCAGGAGTTCGAGAGCCTAGTAAAACACAATCCACAGTATATCGCGCAAAAGGAACGACGAATCGGCAAGCGGCCTTTGGAATATTCGATTCTGTCAGACTGTGTCCTCGCGCGGAAAACAAACTTGGCAAAGATTCTCATTCGACATGGAGCCGACGTGGAAGAATGCAGAACCTTCTTCACGACCAGTATCCAGGATGAAGAGTCTCTGGAGTTTCTGACGCGAGTTCAGGCGGACGTCGCATCTACGGCAGAAGAGAAGTCAGCCAAATAGCCTTCCCTTCATGCCCGCCTCCCTCGCCACCCTGCTCCGGCCCCGCTGGCTCCAAGGCATGGTCTGGCCCACGCTCCTGCTCTGGCTTTACGCCTGCGCCTACGCTCTCGCCGTCTTACGCCAGCCCGATGGCGTGCTGCCGCCCGCCGCCCATCGTCTCTCGGCGACCGCGCTCGCGCTCGTCATCACCGGCTGGGTCATGGCCGACGCCCGCAAACGTCACCGCCCCCTCTGCTACGATTACGACACCCTCGTCTTCTTCCTCTGGCCCGTGGTGGTGCCGGTCTATCTCATCCGCACGCGCGGCTGGCGGGCGCTCCTGACCGGGCTGTGCTTCCTCGGTATCTGGGTGGTGATGATGTTGGGCTTTGGTGTCACGATGTATGTCCGGGAATTCTTCTTCCGCGACTGACGCCCTATGGACTGCGCCGGCAGAGCGGTAGCGGCGACGGCGCTTTCGAGCGGGAGAGGACGCCATGCAGTTCGAAAACTTTCCGCGCGTGCGAAAGCGGTGTCGCCGCTGTCGCTCTGCCACCGCAGTCCAAATGATCACCAGTCGGGGGACGCGTCGAACTCGTCGGGCACGTTCACCTGGTCGGTTTTGAGGCGGTAGATGGTGTTCACTTGCGCGGGGCGGGCCGTGCGCTCGAACCACCGCGCCGAGCACCACGGATACTGGTTCGCCACCGGCACGAGACGATGCTTCACCGGGTTCTGGTGCGTGTAGTTCAACCGCGCCAGATACGACTTCTCGTAGGTTAGTCTTGTCTCGCGGAAGTTGAACCACACCTGACGCTTCGGTGCCTTGTCGAGCCGGTTCACCCACTTCGCTGTTTTCTCGTGCAGGAACGAGAGCATCGGGCGGAGGCTTTCCGCCGTCTCCTGATGCTCCGGCGAGTGCCCGACGAAGTGGTAGTGATTCGAGAACACCGCCCACGCTTCGAGCCGCCAGCCAAATTGCGCCGCGACCTTCAACAATCCCCGATGCAACACCACCAACCGCTCCTTGCACCGGAAGTGATGCTCATGGTGCAGCGTGCTGGCCGTGAGAAAGTAAGTGCCCTGCGAACTGAGCCGATGCAACGGCGCGTGCGGCCAAGGCGTATCGTCAGCGGACATGGCGGCGAAATTAGCGAGACGTCCGGAGGCGGCAATCGCATTTCGGACTGCGCCGGCAGAGCGACAGCGGCGACGGCGCTTTCGAGCGGGAGAGGACGCCACTGAGTTCGAGAATCTCTCGCGCGTGCAAAAGCGGTGTCGCCGCTATCCCTCTGCCACCGCAGTCCAAATGTCCCCCGTGCTTACGGCTGCCACCGCTTCCGCTGCGCCCACAGTTCCTGGGGCCGGAAAATTCCCTCCGGCGTGATGAGGCCGGTGATGAGTTCGGGCGGCGTGACATCGAAGCCGGGATTGCGCGCGGTGCTCGTCGGATTCGCGACACGCACGTAGGTGCGCTTCCCCACCCTTGGACCTTGGACCTTGGACTTTGGACTCTGTATCACGCCCCACGCGCCCAGCACCTCGCTGCCGTCGCGCTCCTCGATGGGAATGTGGCGGCCGGATTTTAAGTTCCAATCAATCGTCGAGAGCGGAATAGCCACGTAGAAGGGAATCCCGTGGCGATGGGCGAGCACGGCCTTGGTGTAGGTGCCGATCTTGTTCGCCACTTCGCCGGTGCGTCCGAGCGTGCGGTCGCTACCCACGATCACGAGATCAATTTCCCCGTGCGACATAAGGAAGCCGGCGGCGTTGTCGGCGATGATGTCGTGCGAGATGCCTTGTTGCGCGAGTTCCCAGGCGGTGAGTGTCGCGCCCTGGCAGCGCGGGCGCGTCTCGTCGCAGAGGACGTGGAACTTTTTGCCCTGCGCCTGCGCGGCATACATCGGCGCGGTGGCGGTGCCGATGTCCACGAAGGCGAGCCAACCGGCGTTGCAATGGGTGAGCACCGTCATGCCGCTGCGGATGAGTTTCGCGCCGTGGCGTCCGATGGCTTGACAGTGTTGCACGTCCTCGTTCGCGAATTCCTCGGCGGCGGCGAGGGCGAGCGCCTGTTGTTCCCCGACGGTTTCGCCCGCGCGCATGGCGGCGAGCACGCCGAGCATGGCGTTCACGGGATCAACGGCAGTGGGACGGGCGTCTTTCAGCGTCTCAAAAACGTGCGTGACGTGGACGGAAAATTTCTTCAGGTCACGACCGCGAAAAGCCCGCGCGCCTTGGGCCAGCCCATACGCCGCCGTCGCGCCAATGGCCCCCGCGCCGCGCACGACCATGTCAGTAATAGCCCGCGCGGTGGCGCGGTAGTCGCGCGTTTCGACGAGTTTGAACTCATGGGGCAACAGTCGCTGCTCGATGAGCACGACGCAGTTGGTCGCGGCCTGGAAGGTGACGGTGCGGAAGGGCTGGGTGCGGGAGCCGAGGCGGACGTTCATGGCCGTGCTCCGCGCGGTCGCGAATCAGGAGGATTTGGACCGCGTCTTGGATTTCCCGGTTTTGATCTTGTCCCGGACTCTCTCGTAGAGCGGATGCTGGCGCACAGCTTCAAGGTCAGGATCCTTGGCCAGCCAGTCGAACTCGGTGTAGCCCGCGCCGATCGCGCGGTGCAGCGCGTCGAGCGCCTCGTCGAGCCGTTCGGTGAGGGAGTAGCTGCACGCGAGATTGTAGAGGACCATGGCGTCGTGCGGACGCAGCCTGGCGAGTTGCTCATCCACGGTCAGGCCGTCGGCGAAACGGCCGCGCCGGGTGTAGTCATCGCCGAGGATTTGCAGCGCGTCCACGTAGCCGGGGTCACGACGCACCACGCCCTCGATGAAGGAGATTTCCACATCGAGATTGCGCTGGTCGTTACGGGTCAGTTTTTTGACGGCGGTTTTTTTCGGCATACGACTGCGGGAAGTGTTTCACGGAAGAAAGGCAAGTCAAGGAGGGCGGCGGAAAAGAGCCGAACCATTCTTCGACCACGGGAGCGCCAAACTCGATCCGGAGGCGTAGGGGCTGAAGGATGCTCGCGTGGAGCAGGTGCTCCGCGCGCCAACCCTCAACCCAGGAACGCCGCATGCACCGCTTTCGTCGCCGCCTCGCCCTTCGCGAGTTCGATGACCACCGAGATTTTGATCTCGCTCGTGGAAATCATGTCAATGTTCACGCCTTCGTTCGCCAGCGTCTCGAACATCTTCGCCGCCACGCCCGAGTGGCTGCGCATCCCCACGCCCACGATGGAAAGCTTGCCGATCTTTTCGTCGGCGATGATCTCGCGCACGCCGGTTTCGGCCTTGATGCCGTCGAGAACCTTCTGCGCCTTGAGCAACTCAGGCTTGTCGAGCGTGAAGGAAATGTCCGTGGCCTTGGCGCCGCCGCCGTGGCTGGCGGTCTGGACGATCATGTCCACGTTGATGTTCGCGTCGGCCAGCGCCTTGAAGATGCGCGCGGCCACGCCGGGTTTGTCCGGCACGGCAGCGAGGGTGATCTTCGCCTGGTTCTTGTCGAGCGCGACGCCGCGAATCACGACGTCTTCCATGCTTTTGGTTTCTTCTCTCACAATGGTTCCGGGGTTGTCATTCAGGCTGGAGCGCACTTCAAAGATGACGCCAAATTTTTTGGCGAACTCGACCGAGCGCGACTGCATCACCTTCGCGCCCGCGCCGGCGAGTTCCAGCAGTTCGTCGTAGGAAATTTCTTCGAGCTTGCGCGCCGTGGGCACGAGGCGCGGGTCGGTGGTGTACACGCCGTCCACATCGGTGTAAATCTGGCAGAGGTCGGCTTTCAGCGCGGCCGCGAGTGCGATGGCCGTGAGGTCCGAGCCGCCGCGGCCCAGCGTCGTAATCTGCCCGCTCGAAGTCTGGCCTTGAAAACCGGCGACGATCACGACGTTGCCTGCGTCGAGCATGGCGTGAACTTCCTTCGGCGAAATGTTCTGAATCTTCGCCTTGGTGTGAACGCCGTCCGTCACGATGCCCGCCTGCGCGCCCGTGAGCGACGCCGCTGGAATGTCCAGCGCGTGCAAGGCCATGGCGGTCAGCGCGATGGTCGTCTGCTCGCCCGTGGCGAGCAGCATGTCCATCTCGCGCTCACTCGGCAGCGGCATGATTTCCTTGGCGAGCCTGATCAGGTTGTCCGTCACACCGCTCATCGCGGACACGACCACGACGATTTGATCGCCCTGGGCGCGATGCTGCGCCACGCGCTTCGCGACATTCTTGATCCGGTCGGGATTTCCGACCGAGGTGCCGCCAAATTTTTGAACAATGAGTGCCATTGAATCGCCCTTTCCAGGCATCCGCCCGGACAAGGAGGGCGGACACTAATGACTGAGGACACAGTTGCAAAGTGGGGATTTTGCGCCGACGGTGATTCGAAATAACGGGTGGAAGCGCGCCGCGCCTGGTCGCAAAAATAATCAGGCTCAAGTCCTGCTTACTTTTTCCCGATTTCAAATCTGTGAACCGAAATGTGACGAGTCCAATGAGCCTGATTCCCGGCACCCTGCTGCTGGCGGTCATGGTTTTGGCCCAGAAAATCATGGTCCTGCTCGGCTTCTTGAACTGAGCGCGGCTTCTTTCTCCCACGTTTTCTCGGCCCGCAAGACTTCCGGCTTTCCGTTTCCTTGCGTTGCCCTCACGCTCCGTGCGTGAAATATCGGCGCTTCGGTAAAACAGAACTTCAGATGCCCGTCATCTCGTGCGGCGGGATGCGCTTCCAGCACAAGTGGCAGGACGTGGACCCGCGCGACGTGCCGCCCGACAACCAGGCCAACCTCGAAGCTACGATTCATCGCGCCGTCGAACTGGGCATCAACCACATCGAGACCGCGCGCGGCTACGGGTCGTCCGAAATGCAGCTCGGCTACGTGTTGCCCACGCTGCCGCGTGAGAAAATCATCGTGCAGACCAAGGTCCCGCCGTGTGCCACCGCCGATGAGTTCCGCCGCATCTTCGAGCAGTCCATGAAATATCTGCGGCTCGATTACGTGGATTTGCTTTCGCTCCACGGCATCAACAACCGCGAGCACCTGGAATGGGCGTTGAAGAAAGGCGGCTGTCTGGAAGCCGCGCGGAAAATTCAGAGTGAAGGCCGCGCGCGGCACATCGGTTTCTCCACGCACGCGACCCCCGACGTCATTCTCGACGCGGTGAACAGCGGCGGCTTCGACTACTTCAACGTCCACTGGTATTTCGTCAACGACCTGAACTGGTCCACCATCCAGGCCGCGCGGAAGCTTGACATGGGCGTGTTCATCATCAGCCCGAACGACAAGGGTGGAAAACTCTACGAGCCACCGCCGCGCCTCGCGGAAATGTGCGCGCCGCTCACGCCCATGCAGTTCAATGACCTGTACTGCCTCGCGCGCCCGGAAGTTCACACGCTCAGTTGTGGTGCGGCGCGGCCCGGTGACTTCGATGAACACGTCGCCGCGATGGAACACTACGACCGCATCGCCGAGACCATTGCCCCCATCGAAAAATGCTGGCGCGCGGCGATGGAGTCCGCGCTGGGCCGCGACTGGTGCGAGCGTTGGAGCGAGGGCGTG
This sequence comes from Akkermansia sp., assembly GCA_043758205.1. Taxonomy (GTDB): domain Bacteria; phylum Verrucomicrobiota; class Verrucomicrobiia; order Limisphaerales; family SIBH01; genus JANNGC01. The sequence goes on along the minus strand of JAYVNY010000014.1, from coordinate 5,497 downwards.
CCGGAGTATTATGACGTGCCTGGGGAGATCAATGTGCGCGAGATTCTGCGCCTCTGGACTTACGCCAAATCGCTCGACCTGATCGCGTGGGGCAAGATGCGTTACAACCTGTTGGGCCAGGCCGATCACTGGTTCCCCGGCGAGAGCGCCGCCAAGGTGCGCGACGTGAACTGGCCGCCGCTGCTCGCGCGCAGCCCCTTCGCGGATCGCATCCCGAAGATTCTGGAGGAAACCCACGCGCTGCTCTTCGACGCGCCGAAGAAGCGGTTGAGCCAGGAGTGAACGGCGCGCGGACATTCCTGACCGCAGCGCGCCACGGATGGATCGGACGCGTCAGTCGAGTCAGACGCGGTTCGTTCGAAAGCGGGTTCGACCGAGTCTCAATTCACCAGGGCCATCGGCGCGGGTCATCGGGACTTCGTGAGAGAGGAGAGGCAGGTCCCAACTTGCCTTTCTTCATGATTTGTCCCTCAATGATTGGGTATGAAAACCTCCTTTCGCACATGCCTCCTTTCGCACATGCCTCCATAAGTAGTTGCGCTCTGGCGTTGATATTTCTGCTGCGCGCCGCGACGGCCGCACCTGGCGATGAACGCTGGGGGCGCGAATTTTATTCGCCGGACTTTAACTCTGGCAACCCGGCGGTCATCAACGCAATCACCTTCACGACCAGCGGCCACTTCGTGTGCGGCGGGACTTTTGCTGGCGTGGCGGGCGTGACAGGGACGCAGAACCTCGCGCAATGGGACGGCACCAACTGGCTGAGTCTCGGCGGCGGCCTACCCGGCGGAACGGTGTATGCCACGCTCGCCGTGGGTGCGGACCTCTACCTCGGCGGCAACTTCACTTCGATCCAAGGACAGAACATCACGAATCTCGCGCGCTGGGACGGCACCAACTGGCACGCCGTGGGCGGTGGCGTGACCGGAGGCTCGGTGCGTGCGCTGGCGTGGCACGCTGGCGCGTTGTGCGTGGGCGGACTCTTCACAAACGCGGGCGGAAATTTCGCCGGTTATGTCGCGACCTGGAACGGCGCGAGCTGGAACACCCTGGGCGGCGGCGTGCAGGCGGCGAGTCCCTCCGGCAACGCGGTGCCGGTGCTGACCCTGCTCAGCGACCAAGGCTCGCTCTATGCCGGTGGCGTTTTCTTCAGCGCCGGTGGCGTCGCCGCGAACAACATCGCCCGCTGGAACGGAGCCGCATGGGAAGCTCTCGGCACGGGCGCGAACAACGGCGTGAACGGTGTGGTCGCAGCCTTGGGCGGAACGACGAACGGCCTGCTCTACATCGGTGGAAACTTTGTCCAGGCCGGGACGAACACCGTGAACCACATCGCCGCCTGGAACGGGACGACCTGGTCGTCCCTGGCCGGCGGAGTCAGTGACAATTTTTCCATAGTACCCGGCGTGAGCGGCCTGCTGGTTTCCGGCGTGGATCTGCTGGCGTGCGGAAATTTTATTCTCGCTGGGACCAACCTCGTCACCGGCCTCGCGCGCTGGGATGGCGCGCAGTGGTTTCCTGTGGTGCTGCCGGGTCGGCATCCGATCAGCCGGATCACCGCGCAGGGATCACGCACCGTCGTTGCGGGCCGGCTGCAAAGCCTCATGGTCCCGTCCGGCCGGACAGGACTGATTCAATACGATGGCGCCGAGTGGTCCATCCTCGGAGGCGGTCTGGTGGGTTCGTTGCAGACGATTGATTACGCAGGAAGCCGATGGCAGGCCAGTGGCCGCTTCGGCATTTCCGACGGCTCGGGCACTAGGCCGATGGTCGCGCAGTGGAGCGGGAAAGGGTGGACGAATCTCGGGAATGGACTGCCCGTGCAACAATTCAGCAGCCAGTATATTCGTGAATTTCTGACGCGCGATGGACTGAGCTACGCGGCGGGTGACTACGGTGGCGGTGTGACCGTTCTGAGCAATAACACCTGGAGCGATCTTGGCGGATCCCTGCCGGGCACCGGACAGGCCTTGGCCTTCCATCGCGGCGAACTGTTCGCGGGCCATTCCGCCGGCATCTCGCGCTGGACCGGCGGTGGATGGACAAACGTGGGCGAGGGCTTGAACGGCGGCGTCAGCGCGCTGCTCGTGCTGGGGGACGAGTTGTACGCCGGCGGAACCTTCACCAACTCCCGCGCGACCCCGGTTAGTAACGTCGCACGCTGGGACGGGACGAACTGGGCGGCTCTCGGCTTGGGTGTGAACGGCCCGGTTCGGGTGCTGGGGGCGCGGCAGAATGAGCTTTACGTCGCGGGGCAGTTCACCGAGGCGGGCGGGGTCGGCGCGTCTTCCGTGGCACGTTGGAGCAATGGCATCTGGTCGCCACTGGGCGCGGGACTCACCGGCGGTGCGTCGTCGGTCGCCGGGCTGGCCGTGCTGTCTGACGGACGAGTTTTTGCCGCCGGAAATTTCACGCAGTCTGGAGTGACCGGCGTGAACCGTGTCGCGTCGTGGGACGGCACGAACTGGGGGCCGCTCGGCAGCGGACTGAACGCACCCGCGACAAGCCTCGCCACGGACGGCACGGATTTGTTTTTCGCGGGCGCTTTCACCACGGCGGGCGGCGGGCCGAGCCTGGGCGTGGCGCGCTGGCGGCTATCGCAGAACTTGCGCCTTGGTTCTGTGGCGCTGACGAATGAGACGCAGGTGGCGCTGTCTGTTCGTGGCGAACCGGGCACAAAATTTGCCGTTGAAACCTCGGGGAATCTTACGCAGTGGTTGGCCCTCTCGACGAACAGCCTTGAGGCGAACCCCGCTCATCTGCTCTTGCCCACGAACGGGCCGCAACAGTTCTACCGCCTGCGCCGCGTTCCGTAGAGACGGGAGGCGGAACGGACGCGGTTGATTAAAACTTGCACGCTGGTGGATTCAGACCACTCATGCCCCGACACGTAATCTTCACTGAATACCCGTTGGCGTTGCCCGTCAGGTGACGCCAGCTTGTAGCATGGGTTCAAATCCAAACAAACCACGTCCGCGTCCCGTCGCGCCCGCGCGCCGGGGGAAAATCCCGTGGTCGTATCCGTGCTGCGTGCTGGCCGGTATGATTCTGGTGCTGGTGATCGGCATCATCACGAACCACTATCGGCCGACTCCGATCTCCGCGCCCACCGCCGTCAAAATCACCAGCGATCCGTCGTGGGGCGTGATGAAAGAGCAGACCTTGATGATGGATCGTCCGACGCAGGCGTTTCAGGATCAGACCCCGCCGGAAATTCGCTGGGTCTTCGGCGGCGTTTCGCGCGAGCAGTTGCGCACGCTCTTTCAATCCAGCGGGTTGAGCGACAATCTGAAATCCGTGCTCACAGATGAAAAGCTCTGGCAGCAGACGAAGGACGCCATCACGGTGCGGCCCTCGCTGGAAATTCTTCACGAGCTGAACCCAGGGGCGCGGCAAAAAATCTACGAGGTGCTCGCGCACACGCCGGAGAATATCTCGCAGCGCTATCCGTTTGTCTTCCGCGGCTCCTTCGAGGACTGGTTCGCCGACTGTCCATTGCCCAGGGAGCGGCTGCGGGAAGTGCGCCGCATGGTGTATGAGCGAAGCAACGTGCTGTTCTTCGCCGATCTGCCGTTCTTCCAGCACACGGCTCCCTCGAACGAAGTCTTCCTGCTGGCGCGGCAGGTCAGCCGCGTGCCGGTAGTGTTCGCCCGGCTGAGCCTTCAGCCCCCGGCCGAGTTCGCCGGGTTGAAACGCTACTGGATGTCGGCGGAAAAAACTTCCCACTATGATCCGCTCATCCTTTCGCTCGCGCGCCAGGGGCGGCAGGATTTGAACGTCTCCACGCTGCTCCCGCCGTTGCCACGCCAATTGCTCTACCGCTACCCCCAGCCGTCCACCAGCATCCCGCGCAACGCGGACTGCGTCTGGACCTCGTTGAATTTTTTCAACGAGCAGCCGGACCCGCGTTTTGCGAGCCAGGAATTCTCCAGCCGGGCGTTGCATAACCAATACCGCATCGTGCCCAAGGCGGACGCGCTCGGCGACATCATCATGCTGCACAAGCCCTCGGTGGACGGAACCTCCGTGCTCATCCACATGTGCGTGCAGGTCGCCGGTGATCTGGTCTTCACCAAAAACGGCGGCGACATTTATCAGCCGTGGGTCTTGATGCACCTGGAAGATGTGTGCGCGCTGTTTTCCTACGAGCCGGTGATTGAAACCACCGTCTTCCGGCGGCGGGATCGCAACACTTGAGCGAGGGGGTGTTTCCTAGGAATTGCTCGCCGCCGGGCGAGCCTTTCGCTACACCACAGCCATGAGATTCCTCCTCCGACTCACCGCCGTGTGGCTGCTGGCCGCTGCGCTTCCGATCTTCGCCGCCGCCCCTCAGAGCAGCCGGGTTAAACTCGCGGAGATTTCCAAAAGCCTCGCGCCGTTCATCGAAACCAATCTCATCGCGGGCGCGGTCACACTGGTCGCCCAGCGTGGGAAAGTGGTGGCGCTCGACGCTCTGGGCTATTCCAATCTGGAAGCCCGCCGGAAAATGAAATCCGACGACCTTTTCTGGATCGCCTCGATGACCAAGCCCATGACCGCCGTGGCCGTGCTGATGTTGCAGGACGAGGGCAAACTTTCCGTCGAAGACCCGGTGGAGAAATACCTGCCTGAGTTCAAAGGCCAGTGGTTGACCACCGATCGTTCCGCCACCGGACTCAGTCTGGCCAAGCCCGCGCGCCCGATCCGCATCCGCGACCTGCTCACGCACACCAGCGGACTCGGCGACCTGCCCGCGCCGCGCGGCGACTGTTCGCTCGCGGAACTCGTCATGGCCTATTCGCAACTGCCGCTCAAATTCCCGCCCGGCAGCAAATGGGAATACTGCAACAGCGGCATCAACACGCTCGGCCGCATCGTGGAAGTCGTCTCCGGGAAACCGTTCGCAAAGTTCATGCAACAGCGTCTCTTCGATCCGCTCGACATGGATGACACGACGTTCTGGCCGAGCCGCTGGCAGATGAAGCGCGTGGCCAAGTCGTATCAGGCCGGCCCAAGCGGCGGGCTGGTCGAAGGGAGCATCTACTTTCTAAAAGGTCCGCTCCCGGATCGCACGCGCACGCCGTTCCCGGCCGGCGGACTGTTCTCCACCGCCCCGGATGTCGCGCGTTTTTACCAGATGATCCTCAACGGCGGAATTTGGCGCGGGAAGCGGCTGCTCTCACTCGGCGCGATCACGGAGCTAACGCGCCCGCAGACCGGCGAATTGAAAACCGGTTTCGTGGACGGCATGAGTTTTGGCTATGGCTTTGCGGTCGTGAAAGAACCCATCGCAAACACCACGCGCATGTTGTCCCCCGGCACGTTTGGCCACGGCGGCGCCTACGGCACGCAAGTGTGGGCGGACCCGAAACGCGACCTCATCCTCGTGCTGATGTATCAATGGTCGAAAGTGCCGAATGGTGACGCCTCGCCGATGCGGGAGGCGTTTCAGGACGCGGCGGTGCAGGCGGTCAGCGAATAGCTTGGAACGCAGGTCTCCGGTCTTCATTCGTCTGCC
>JAYVNY010000013.1:0-17959 GCA_043758205.1 Akkermansia sp. | reverse complement strand
AGCCTTCGGCGAAGCCCTCGTGGCCTTGTTCGGTCAAGAGTTGCAGGACGGTGTTCAAGAGTTCAGACTGTTTTTGGTGGGCCATGTGATTTTGTTTGTTGGTTGTGTTGGTCGACACCCCAACAGGAAACCAACGTGGCCCGCCCTCGACCATTTTTTCCGCGCGGCGCACCCCTTGGTCGGGGCGTCTGCGTTCGGCTCGCTGCGCTCGCCTTCACTCCGACGCCCCAACCAAGGGGTGAAGGAATGGAAGGAGAACAATTTACAGAAACGTTTTTACACCGCCCAGTTTTCTACGGCGATGAAGAGCAACACAGTATCGCGGCAACGTGACGGCTCATATATCGAAGTTCACAAAGAGCGTGTCCCATGACGTTTGGTAGGGCGGCGGTGTCCTCACCGCGCCGCGCCCGAATCGGCGGGGCGTTCTTTTTAGTGAAATGGGGAGTTCCGAATCTTTTCAGGCGATCTTGAATAAAATGGCCAAGAACCACAATTTGCATTAACAAAACAAACACAATGAGAACACTATTTCTCTGTTTTTTAGTCTCTGGTTTTTTCCAAACAAAAGCTCTGGCACAGATCATCACTATTCACCCAGTTCCTCCGGGAACTAACTTCTCAATTAATGCAGGCAAGAAATTCGAGGCCATCAATTTTCTGGGAGCAATTACCACAACACTATCCGTAAATCCTCCAGGTCTGCCAACTCAGGTTCGCCTTAAAGCGAGTCCCGATCAGAACAGCGATGCCAATCAAAAGAATCTCATCGTCGCTGGTCCTGCCGACATAACAATCACAGTACCATCAGGAAATCCATTTCCGATGTTCACGTATCGAATAAGTGAGAATTCAACAAATGAACCGCCCACTTGTCCTTCAACAGCGGTCGTCATTCCATCTGATGCTTCGGGTCCTGTCGAAATAGTTTTGGAATCAAGCAGCGATTTAGTTACTTGGATTGCCGCGACTCCGGGAACATATGGAAGCTCCACGGTGAGGCGTTTTTTTCGAGTAAGAGCAATCCAACGCTGAAAGAATTACTGGCTGCACCGAATCAGCACCACTCCGGCACGCTGAAAATAGCCCAGTCCTTCAGGACTGGGTTTCACGCCACGCCAAGCTCCTGAAGTCCCGGAGGGACGAAAGAATCGCGTGGAGGGCGGGCGGCTTCTGTCGTCCCTCCGGGACTCGGTGCGGTGGCGGCGCGGTTTCCCAGCCCTTAAGGGCTGGGCTAGTTTCACCGCGCCGCGCCGGAATCGGAGGGGCATTGCCGAACTTGCCTACGCTTCTCCCCGGCGCGCTCTCCCCAATCCCAACGATTGCCTCACCAAAGCTCAGGGTTGGTGCGTCGCGCACCTGCCCTACCAACCTAGGCCGCCCGCTCGGCGCGGGCTGGGGATGGTCCCTTCGATTTTGCGAGGCGTGCCCCGGTGTTCGTGCTTCATCACTCACATTTGCGCGGGGCGGGTTGCGCCTTGGAAATTGACTGGATAGCTTGCCGCCGTGTCGCGCCCGGATGAACAAACTTTCCCGCCGCTGCTGGAACCGCAGCCGCAGCGGCTCGCAGCGTTGTTGCGCCTCGGCGATCCACAGGCGCGGTTGGCGCGGCTCGTCGAGGAGGCGCGGCAGCGCGCGCCGATGCCGACGGCGTGGCGTGTGGAGGAGCATCGCGTCGAGGGCTGTCTCGTGCGCATCTGGTTCGTGGCGGAATTTCGCGAGGGCCTTTGCTTCTTCGCGTGCGATTCGGACGCGGTGAGTTTGAAGGCGGTGGGCGGGTTGCTCTGCGAACTCTACAGTGCGCGCGCGCCGGAGGAAATTTTGGCGACGGCGACGGGCGTGCTCGAACCGATCCAGATTCTCCATCAACTCGCCGAGAACCGGCAGCGCACCATCGCGCGCATCGAAGAAAAAATTCACGCCTTCGCCGGAGCGCAACGCCGCACCGTCGCCTGAGCCATGCGACTCTACGACGCGCATAATCATTTGCAGGATGCGCGGCTCAAATCGCCGGAGAAGCTGATCGCGGAGGCCGCCAGCGTTGGAGTCGTGCGCATGGTCGTGAACGGCGCGTGCGAGGAGGACTGGCCGCTCGTGCAGAAACTCGCCGAACAATTTCCGCCCGTGCTGCCGTCATTTGGTTATCACCCTTGGTATTTGCACGAGCGCACGGAGGAGTGGCGGCAGCGGCTCGTGGAATTTCTCGACACCACACCGGGTGCCGCCATCGGAGAAATCGGCCTCGACCGATGGAAGCCTGAGTTGCCTTACGACGGACAGGAGGGCGTGTTCACCTGGCAACTGCGGCTCGCGGCGGAGCGCAACGTCGCGGCGAGCATCCATTGTCTTCAGGCGTGGGGGCGGATGCATGAGTTACTCCGTGACACGCCGCGTCCGGCGCGCGGTTTTCTGCTGCACTCATACGGAGGGTCGAAGGAAATGGTCGCGCCGCTCGCAAAGCTCGGCGCGTATTTTTCCTTCCCCGGCTATTTCATGCACGAACGCAAGGCCCGCCAGCGCGAGGCCTTCGCCGCCGTGCCGCTGGATCGTCTGCTCATCGAGACCGACGCGCCGGATCAATTGCTCCCGGATTCGGACAACCGTTTCCCCATCCACGACCGCGCCGGCCAGCCGCTCAATCATCCGGCCAATCTGCGCGCGGTCTATGAGTTCGTCGCGAAGGAACGTGGAATGTCGCTCGCAGCACTGGCCGATCAGGTCGAAGAAAACTTCTCGCGGCTGTTCGGTTCTGCACTCCCGCCGGAGACCGTGATCCGCCGCACCACCTGAGCGGCGGCGGCGAAACCGAAAGCGCCCGTGACGAACGTCGCCGTGCCGAAGCCCGAGTCGCAGTTCAGTTTCATCGCGCCGCTTTCGCGCTTCGCGCACACGCCGCCGTCGCTCGCCGGATAGACCGGCGGCTCCGGCGAATACACCGCCTCGACGCCGAAGTTTTTTCCAACCGACGGAAAACCAAATTCCTTGCGCAAGACATCACGCGTCTTCGTCAACAACCGGTCGTGCGTGGTCAACGCCAGGTCCGCCACGCGCACTTGCGTCGGATCGCGCCGCCCGCCCGCCGCGCCACACGTCACGATGGGCACCTGCTGCCCGCGGCACAGTGCGATCAACCGGCATTTGTTTGTCATGTCATCAATGGCATCCACGACATAGTCGTAGCGGGTGCTGAACAAACTTGCGGCGCTGGTCTCGGTGAAAAATTCCAGCGCGGCGCGAACCTCGCACCCGGGATTGATGCCGCGGATGCGCTCGGCCATGACCTCGACCTTGGGGCGGCCGACCTCCGCATCCAACGCATGAAGCTGACGATTGACATTGCTGACACAGACCTCGTCCAGATCGACGAGCGTGAGCCGGCCCACGCCGGAACGCGCCAGAGCCTCCACCGCCCACGAACCAACGCCGCCGACCCCCACGACGCACACATGCGCCGCGCGCAGACGCGCCAGCGCTTCCACGCCGAAGAGTCGCGCGATGCCGCCGAAACGAAACTCGAAGTCACTCATCCGCGCCAAGATGGCGAACGGAGCGCGGGCCGTAAAGGCGGGGTCGCATCGGAGCGCGGGCTTTCCAGCCCGCAGCATTGTGGAACGACGAAAGGCCTGAGTAGGCAGAGAATCACTCCGCCGGTGGACTCTTGCTGCGGACTGGAAAGTCCGCGCTCCGTTTGCCGCCGCCCTTCCCTTCGCCGCCATCCGTGGTATAGAAACGCCGTGCAAGTCATGAACAAACTTCTTCTAGCCGTCCTGGCGTTCGCGTCCGTGAACGCGTTTGCGCAAACTCCCGCCGCGACAAAAAATTCTCGAACTATGGAAACGACCAACCAATCCGCCGCCAAAAGCGAAATCGCCACCCTCGCGGGCGGCTGCTTCTGGGGCATGGAGGAAATCATCCGCAAGATTCCCGGCGTGCTCGACACCAAGGTCGGCTACACCGGCGGCTCGGTGCCAAACCCGACTTACAAACTCATCTGCACCGGCATCACCGGCCACGCGGAGGCGGTGCAAATCCATTTCGATCCGTCAAAGATCAGCTACGAGCAAATCCTCGGCTACTTCTTCCGCCTGCACGATCCCACGACGCTGAACCGCCAGCACAATGATCGCGGCACGCAATATCGTTCGGCCATTTTTTACCACAGCGACGAGCAGAAGGCCGTGGCCACGCGCGTGAAGGCGAGCGTGGACAAGTCCGGCAAGTGGAAGCAGCCCGTCGTCACCGAGATCACGAAAGCGTCCGAGTTCTACGTCGGCGAGGATTATCACCAGAAGTATCTGGTGAAGAATCCCGGCGGCTACAACTGCCACGTCTTGCGGGACTGACCCCGGGCTGGCGGTTCAGTTGGTGGTGGTGCTGATGCCGGCGGAAGCTTTCAGCGCGGCTACATGAAAGTCCGCGTAGAGGACGTTCTTGCCGAAGCCGTTGGCGTGGAAGTTTTCGTAATCGTACATCAGGAAGGCGTCCGTCAGCGGGTTGTTGCTGCGGCGCGGGCTGTCCACCGGCCGTCCGCCATACCAGTTGTTCCATTCGTAGCTCGCGCCGTTTTGCTCAAAGCGTTTCACGCGATCTGACGGGCAGCGGAAGACGCTGTTGTTCTGCGGCAGGCTGTTCGAGCTGTAGCCGACTTGTTGCGCCAGCAAATCACAAATGCGCGGGAGCGGGGGCGTGCTGGGTGCGCTGGGCAGGAACTCGGCCTCCGGCAGCCTGCCGTCGTTCTCATCGGCATACATCCGCACGGCCAGGCCGAGTTGCTTGAGGTTGCTGACGCACGCGATGCTCTGGGCCTTGTCCTTGGAACTGGCCAGGGCGGGCAGCAGGAGCGAGGCGAGGATCGCGATGATGGCGATGACGACGAGCAGTTCAATCAGCGTGAAGCCGCCGCGTTTCGGTTGGGTTGAAAAGTTCATGGGCAAATTCATTTTGTAATTAACGAGGTCCACCACCGCCCGGTCCACCACCGCCGCCGCCACGACCACCATTCCGGCGCTGCCCCTGTTGCGCGCGCTGCTCCGGCGTGGAGTTCATCACGCGATCGCGCATCATCTTGTTTATCGCGGCGGAGTTCTGGCTGGTGAAGCGGTCCCGCATCTGGTCGGGCGTCAGGTTCTGCATGTCGCGCATAGCGACCTCACGTTCTTGCTGGGCTTGCTCGTATTTCTGTCGCGCGTCGGACGGCAGGGCTTCGCGCAGGGCCAGTTCTTGCGCCTCGCGTTGGGCACGCATCTCGTCGCGCTGGGCATCGGTCATGTCGAAGCCTCCGAACCCACCCCGGGCCGGACTGTTCGTGCCGCCGTCTGGAACGCGCGGGCGGTCACGATCTCCGCCGCGATCAAATCCGAAGCCGCCTTGCAGCGCATAGACCGCGACCCAATTGCGCTTCGCGGCCTTGGCCAGTTTCGCCACGGCTGGCTCGACCGGCACTTTGTCCAAGGTCAGCGTCACGATCTCTTTCACGCCGTCCTCGGGCACGACGCGGGTTTGCGCGAAACGGGTGAAGGCCAGCGCGGCGAAGTCCACGGTCTTGCCCGCGAGGTTCAACGAAACGAGACCGTTGCCGCCCGCTTGGGCCGGAGCGCCGGGGATGGTGAAGCCGAACATGCCGCCGCCGGCGCGACCGGCGAGATTGGTCCAGCCATGCGTCGCAGGATCCACTTCACCGCGCAGGGATTGCTCGAGTCGTTTGAGCGAGGCTCCGCCCGTGTAGAGCGCGTAAAATAAAACTGAGCGCGACTGGGCCTGGGCGCTGACGAGGCGCAGCGCCTCCTCCAGCGGCATGTTCACGACCTTGAGCGTGATCTTGCCCTGCACTTCCTGGTGGACGTAGATGTCCTCCCAGGTCTGCCACGCCATTTTTTTCACCACCTTGCGCACTTCCATCTCGCGCACGTCGAAGGTCACGAGGTTTTGGTGCGCGCGCCAGGCGAAGCGCGCGGCATAGCCGAGCACGGCCAGCACCAGCAGCGTCCAGAGCAATTGCGAACGGCGGTTCGGTCCGCGTTTTGAGGAATGAGTTTCGTGTTTCACAATATGTCCTGCACCTGAACATGCGCGGAGCGGCGGGTGAATCCGCCAGCTATTCAAGGTGCGATTTGGCCGGGGAGGCCTGGTGGCGCAGGAGCACAGTCCAGCGCACCAGTTCGCTCAAGGGCGGGCGAGCCGGAAGAACTGCGTCGCGCTCGCCGGAAGCGTGACGTTGTTCATCGCGTTGCTGAGCGTCGAATTGGTCGCCGCAATGTTTGCCCAGGCGATGGGCGGGGTCAGGTTGGTCGTCATTTGCAGCGTGAAACCGGCGGGCGACGCGGGCCACGACACCACGACATTTGATCCGCTCAAGCCCGCGGCCAGCTTCACCGGCGAAAAATCAAAGGCCAGCGCGTAAGTCTCCGAACTGGCCAGCGCGCTGCCGCGCTTGAGCACCTGCAAGTCATAGCGGCCCGCCGGCAGCTTCGGCACGAAGAGATGTTCGACATTGTCCACGCTGCTCGTCGAGCAGGTCACGAGGGTGTTGCTCGTGGTCTCGTAGAGGAACAAATCCAGGTTGGTCAGCGTCCCGGCACCTTTCTTCCAGACCAGCGTGGCGGTGCCGGAATGCGCGGCGCTGTTCGTCGGCAGTTGAAAATAATAGTGCGCCACGCGGTCATTCAGCGACGTACTCTGGAGGGTGCTGAGGTCCCAACCGCGGGGAGACGCGACGGTGTTCGTCGCGACAATGGGCGGATGCGGTGCGTTCAAGGCCACGCTGTTCGTGACGCTGGCGGCGTGACGTCCTCCGCGCAACTGAAGATCGGAATTATACATGTTCAGCACGCCGGCCCCGTAGCGCGCGTCGAGCGGACGCCGGAAACCATTCGTCCAGTTCGTCATCTTCACCGCGCCGTTGAGCAGCAGCGCCTTGATCACCGTCGAGTTCGTCGCGAGGACGGCGGTGTTGGAGCCTCCATCATTTTGCGCCGCCGCCTGCAAGAGCAGCGCGGCCGCGCCCGCGACTTGCGGCGTGCTGAAACTTGAGCAGCAGGAATGCGGCGCGACCAGATCGGGCTTCGCGCGCCCGTCCGACGTGGGACCGACGCTCGACTGTCCGCTGTCCGAAATGATCCCGACGGCAAGACCGTTGTAGGCGGAACCGGGCGAAGGCGGTGGAATTTCCGGCGCGTTTTGCGTCCCCGAGACGAACAGCACGTTGAACCGCGCGGCATAGGCATCATAGACCGTGTCGTAGGAAATGTTGCTGACGAAACTTTGATTCACCACCTGGGCGCGCGTGGCCACCTGCGGCACGATGACATTGTTGATGAAATGCCCGGCCTCGTAGTTGTCCACCCGCGCCACGCCCGTCGCAACGCCCGGTCCGAAGACGGAATAGAAGTAAGTGGCCACGCCGCCCGCGTGCGAGGAGATGGTGCCGACGGTGTTGGGAAAATTCGTGGCCGTGCCCAGACCGGAAATCCAGGTGAAGAGCGGGCCGGAGTTATACCCCGGGTCCACCTGCCAGGCGTTGGGCGCTTCCGAACCTTCCGGCTGCGCCACGTTGATGCCCTGCCCGGTGATGGTCGGCCGCTCGCGGCGCATCGCCACGAGGCCAGTGGTCTCAAGGTCGTTTGCCAGGACGGATGCGCTGGACAAAACCAGCGGCAAAAAAACAGCGACGCGGAATTTGGAAAAAGCTTTGGTCTGCATTTTTCAACCTAGTGGGAACGCCACAAATTTCAATGGGTTCCTCACCCGCAAATTTTTGCGCCTCAATCGTAGCGCAGCGCCTGAATCGGACTCAGTTTCGCCGCCTTGATCGCGGGCAGCAGCCCCGCCAACACCCCGACCGCCGCGCTGGAGATGAAGGCCAGCGCCATCGCATTCACCGTGATCACAGGCGTGTTCTCGGTGGGCGAGAGAATGACCAGCAGTTGAATCAGCAGCGAGGACGCCGCCAGTCCGGCCAGACCACCGAGCACCGCGATGACCATGCTCTCGACAATGATCTGCGTGAACACGCTCCCATCCGTTGCGCCGATGGCCTTGCGGATGCCGATCTCGCGCACGCGCTCGGTGATGCTGGCGAGCATGATGTTCATGATGCCGATGCCGCCCACGAGCAAACTGATCGCCGAGATAATGCCGCCGCTCAAACGCGCGTTGCGGATGTTGGTGTTGATCTGCTCTGCCCAGTCCTCCTGCGTGCGGAACGCAAAGTCCTCGATGCCGCGATGCGTTTGCAGCATCACGTTGCGCGCCTGCTGCAAGGCCGGTTCCAACTTGTCCATGCTCTCCACCTTGATCCACATCTGCGTCAGCCGCGGGTCGGGCGTGCCGTTGGTGCCGCTCGCCGAGCGGAACTTCACCCACATCGTCTGCAACGGGATATACACGGTATTGTTCTTCATGCGATACACGAAGCCGCTCATGCCGCTGCCGCGCGTACCCCAGCCGCGGCTGCGCTCGGGCCCGGTCTGCTTCACCGGGTTGTTCTTGTCGTACTCGCGGAGCTTGCGATCCATCTCGCTCTCGTAGTGCTTGAACATCCCGATGATGGTGAAGGGCTGGCCATTCACGCTGACCAGTTCCCCGACCGGAATAATCTCGCGCCCCACCTCTTCCGGTGAGCCAAACAATTGATCCCGCACGCCCGTACCGATCACACACACGCTCGTCGCGTTCTCATCATCAAGGTCGTTGAACATGCGCCCGTGCTCGATGATGTGCTGGTTCATCTCCAGCGCGTTCGGCCAGGTGCCCATGAAATTCCACGCCGACAACGCCTTGCCGCCGCGCGTCATCGTCCCACGGTTCAACCGCATCTCCGGGCTGATGGTCTTGATGAGCGGCGCGCTCGCCCGCAGCGCATACACGTCGTTGATGGTGTTGCCCACGGACTGATCGGCGAGATGCAACTGCTCGGGCGGGATTTCCTGCTCTTCCACGCGCACCTTCTCCACGCCGCCGATTTCGATGAGCGCGGCGCGCAAGCCGTTCTCCATCCCTTTCACGAGCGCCGACATGGCCACGAGGCTGGCCACGCCGAGCACGATGCCGAGCAGCGTGAGCAAGGAGCGGAATTTGTGCGCCCAGATTTCCTTCAGCCCGATGAGGATGGAATTCAACAAGTTCATCGCTGGGAAATGGCGGGGAAATTTCTAATGACGAATGACGAATGACGAATGGAGCGCGGCGGGGCGCTCTTCCATTCGTCATTCGTCATTCGGAATTCGTCATTCATGGCGACGCGCTCACCGCTCCGGCGCGGTCCAGCCCCGCCAGCCTCGCATCCACCTGCTTCGCAATCTTGCCATCGCGAATCTCAATGCGGCGCGGTGTGACGGCGGCAATCTCCGGATCGTGCGTGACCAGCGCAATGGTTCTCCCCTGCTCGCTCAACTTTCGGAACAGCGTGAGAATCGCCTCGCCGGTGTGTGAGTCGAGGTTGCCCGTCGGTTCGTCGGCGAAAACAATTTTCGGCTCGTTGACCAGCGCGCGCGCGATGGCCACACGCTGCTGCTGTCCGCCGGAAAGCTGATTAGGACGGTGCTTGCTGCGGTTCTCCAACCCGACGAGTTGCAGCACGGCCATGGCGCGCTCGCGGCGTTCGCGCGCGCCGCAGCCGGAGTAAATGAGCGGCAGCTCGACGTTCTGCAACACGTTCAGCTTGGGCAGCAGATTGAAGAACTGGAACACGAAGCCGATCTTCTGGTTCCGCACGCCCGCCAGTTCCGACGCCGACGAGTCGTGGATGAATTTTCCGTCCAGCGCGATGGTGCCTTTCGAGGGCGAATCGAGGCAGCCGAGAATGTGCATGAGCGTGGACTTGCCGCTGCCGGACGGACCGATGATGGAGATAAATTCGCCCCCTTCAATGTCGAGTGACACGTCATCCAGCGCGCGAATTTCCTCGCCGCCGAGGTGGTAAATTTTACTGACGTTGCGGAGTTCAACCAAGGCCATGATTAAGAAATGACGAATGACGAATGACGAGCCGGGTGGATTGAGCCTCGGCAGGGACGGGAGGCTCGAAAGCCTCCCAACCTGCCGACAAGAATGTCGGCGTTACGTGGCGCCGGCCTTCCAGCCGGCGGGTTGGGAGGCTTCCGAGCCTCCCGTTCCTTGAGCTAAAACCAAACGGCGTGGAATTCCCCTTCGTCATTCGTCATTAGGAATTCACAACACCGTCTTGTTCGTCCCCGTCGTGCCCACCGTCACCGTGCTGGTGCCCTTGGCCGCGCTGCTCTTGGTCTGCGCGGGCTTGGCCTGCTTCTGCGCCGGCGGCAGCTTCTTGATATTCGTCGGCAGTTCCAACGCCACCACATCGCCCGCCTGCAAGCCGCCCTGCACTTCCGCGAACGACAGATCGCTGATGCCGATCTGCACCGGGCGTTTCTCAAATTCCTCGTCGCTCTTTACATACACGTAGCGCTCGCCGCGTTCGGTGAACACGGCGGAGAGCGGCACGGACAGCGCGTTCTCCACGCTCGCCACGGGGATGCTGAGAATCGAAGTCATGCCGGGGCGCACGCGCGCATCCAGTTCCTTGATGGCGATGCGGGCGGCAAATCCTTTGATGCCGTTCTTGATCACGGCCTGCGGCGCGATGCGCTCGACCAGCGCCTTCATCTTCAAACCCGGCACGGACTCGACCTGCACTTCCACGGCCTGCCCGTTCTTCATGCGCGTCACGTCCGCCTGATTGATGTGCGCGGTGATGATCATGTCGTTCAAGTTCGCCACGCTGAGAATTTCCGTGCCGGAGTTGAACCCGCCCGAGCCGGAAACCGTCTGGCCGAGCGAGACGGGCCGCGTGAGCACCGTGCAATCGAACGGGGCCTCGATGCGCGTCTTCGCCAGTTTGTCATCCACCTGCTTGAGGGCGCTCTCCGCGCGTTCCAACGCGTTCTTCGCGAGTTGGAGGGAATTTTTTGCGACCTGAGAGTCTGTGCGCGCATTGTCGAAAATATCCTGCGCGACCAGACTGTTCTTAAACAGGGAATCGTTGCGCTTGAACTCGCGCTCCGTCTTCTCGACTTGGAGCGACGCTGCTTCGATTTGCAACTTCGCCCCGGCCACCTGGCTGAGTTGCGTCACCTTTTCCGTCTGCAAATCCGTGTCGTCGAGACGGCAGAGCAACTGGCCCTTCTTCACCGGATCGCCAATGTCCACCGGCAGCTCGGCGATCTTGCCGTTGATCTCCGGACGCACGGACACTTGATCGGCGGGACCGATCTCGCCCGCCGCCGTGATCGCGAAGCTGATGTCGCGCGCCTCGACGTTGGCGATGGACACGGGCTTCGCCGCCGACGCCTCGGCCTGCTTGCGCTGCCACTGTTTCCAGACAAAAAAGCCCCCGACGCCGAGACCGGCGACGACCAGCAATGTCAAAAAGACTTTCATCAATATTGAGTTTCCAACCAGGAGATGACCGTGAGAGTGGACTGCGCGCCCGCGCGGGGCTATTCAAAATTTGATGGAGCAAAACGGCGCGGCCATCACCCTGCTGGCATGAGTTAAACCCGGCCTCCGATCGGCTCACGGACAGTGCTTCGTTCCCTATTTGAGGCGGTCCTTCAGTTCACCAAGCGGCTCTTGCATTCACTTTGACCGCCCCCCATTGTCCGCCCCACATTTTACAGGATTGAATGAGCACATCGTCTGATTTGGATTTGGATTCGCTGTTCCTCCCGGCTTGGGCCCAGCAGCCGGCGAACAAAAACTTATACGCCAAGTATGAAGGCGGCGAAGAGCGTGAAGGTGGTCGTGGAGACCGTCGCGGCGGCCGTGATGGCGACCGTGGTGGTCGCCCCGGTGGTCCACGCCCGAGCCGTCCCGGTGAGGCGCGCGGCCCGCGGCCTCCCATGGGCGGCGGACGCGGCGGCCCGCAGGATCGGCGCGGCGGCGGCGCGGCGGGCGGTGGTGGTTTTGGCGGCCCGGGCCGTCGTGATTTCGGCGGTCGCGGCGAGCGGCGTCCCGAGGCAGAGCGCCCGGCTCCGGTGGCGTTGCCCGAAGTGGACGCGCAGTTGCGCCCGAATGATGAGGGCGTGGATTCGTTGTCCAGGCAGATCAAAGTGACCGGGCGCGCCTACCCGCTCTTCGGCATCGCCAAGATCGTTTTGGAACGCCCCGAGCGTTACAACGTCGTCTTCACCACCAAGAAGAAATCCGACGGCTCGGTCGCACAGCCACTCTTCGTCTGCGCGCTGGATGACACGCTGTGGTTGAGCGAGGACGAGGCGGCGGCGCACGTTCTGCAAAAACATTTTGCCACCTTCTATCAGGCCGAGCGCACGCCCACAGATCCGCCGAAGGGGACGTACACGTTCGTCGCGCAGTGCGGAATGAGCGGCGTCATTCTTGGCCCGCCGAACCATCACGATTATCAAAACCAGTTGCGCAAGCTGCACGCGGACCGTTTCGCGCGCCTGCCGTTCGACATGTTCAAGGCGCGCGTGAAAATCGTGCGCGACGAGGAAGTGGTGAAGAAGTGGGTCGAAGACCAGAGCTGGAAGACGGAGTTCGTCTGCCTGAACGTCCCCGAGCCGCTCCAATTGCCGACGCGTGAGGAAGTGGAGAAACATTTCCGCGCCACGCACCTCGCGACCATTGTGCGCTCGGTGCCCACGCACACCGTCACGGGCGTGGCCAGCCGCGCCCTGCCCTGCCGTCCGCTGTATCAACTGGCGCGCGAGCGCTGGCATGATCAGGATCATTTCCCGCTGCAACTCGCGACGGTGTTGAGTCAGCAGTTCGCCTCGCACGGCCTGCAATTCTTCAAGGTCAACAAGACCGTGACGCACGTTTCAATCGCGCGACCGACCTTCCTCGATTTGGAAACCACAGTCGTGTCTGACAACGTGAAGCGCATCCTGGAGTTCATCACCGCGAATCCGAAATGCTCGCGGCGGAAAATGTTCGAGTCGCTCGCGCCCGCCGCCGTCTCCACCACGCAGCCTGCTGCGGCGGAAGGAACTGCGGTGCCCGATTTGTCGCCCGAGGCCAGCGCGATCATTTCCGACCTGCACTGGCTCGTGCATCAGGGGCATGTCATTGAGTTCGCGAACGGCACGCTGGAGACGGCGAAGAAGCCGCTGCCGAAGCAGCCCAAGCCAGCGAAGCGCGCCGCTACTGACGCGGCCAAGCCCGCTGAAGCCGAAGCGCCCGAAGCATCCGAGACCACGGTGGAGTCTGTGGAATCCGTGGTGGCTGGTCTGGCCAACGAGACTCCGGCGGAAAGCCAGACCGTGGCCCCGCCGAGCGAAACGTCGGTGGAAAACAATCCAGCGTAGCCGACCAAAACATTTACTCAGAGCGCCGGACGTGAATGTCCGGCGCTTTTTGTTTCTGCGAGAGCGGCGGTGGAGAATCGCGTCAGGGGCTGACAGATGAGGCGCTGATGCCGCTTTTCCTACTCTCCCCAAAACATCATCACACCGCCTTGAGCGCCTGAATCGCGGGCATCCTTGCGGCGCGGATGGCGGGAGGCAGGCTGCCGATCACGCCCACGGCCAGGGCGAAGACGAGTCCTTGCAGCAAATCAGGCGGGGTGATTTGGAACTGGAAAATCACTTCGCTGAACGTGTTGAAATTCATCGTTCCAAATCGTACACCGAAAGCTAGGCACGCCGCCTGCGCGAGCAGCGCCAAGGCGCACCCGAGAAATCCTCCGAGCAGCGAGAGCATCGCGCCCTCAAGGATGAAACTTCCCAGCACCGTGCGACGGCGGAAGCCCAGCACGCGCAGCGTCCCGATCTCGCGGGTGCGCGAGGCGATGCTCGCATACATCGTGTTCATGGCCGCGAACATTGCGCCGATGGACATGGCCGTGGCCAACACCGCGCCCATGTAACGGAGCGGCTTGGCCGTCATGGTTTGCTCGCTGTAATACGCCACCTCCGAGTCCATGCGCAGGGTCAGTCGCTTGTCCGCATCCAGGCGCTGGCGCAGCGCGGCCACGTCGTTGGTGTTGGAAACGCGCGCGAGAAAGCTGGAAAAACTTTCCCGGTCAAAAATGGAACGCGCTTCGTCCGCGTCCATCCACATCTCGGAATCGAACGCGCTGCCGCTGCCGTCAAACCATCCGACCACCGTCAACTTGTGCAGTCCGGTCTTGAAGCTCTCTCCGACGGCGCAACTGGCAAAGCGTTCGGCCATCTTGCGGCTGAGCACCACCTCGCGATGGCCGGGCGTGAACCATCGCCCCGACACCAGCTTCACTTGCGGGCGCAGCACCACGCCCTGCGCGGTCAGACCGCGCAACGTCACATTCGCTTCGCCGCCGTCGTGGCGCGGCAGATTGATCAAGTTGACCAGGTCGGCGGAGATGAGCGGCTGGCCTTTTTCATCACGCTCGATCATGGGAAGAAATTGAATCAGTTGAAACTGTTCGCGCGTAACGACGCTGCTGGACTCGGCGGGCGAGCCTTTGCGGACCATCATCACGTTGCGCGGGTCGCCGGTGTTCTGGCTGGATTTCACGAGGCCGCCCGCCATCGCCTGCATGAGCACATACACGGTCACGACCATGGCGACGCTGAGCGTGGTGGCGATGGTCGCGCGCCAGCGGACGAAGACGTTGCGGAGGTTGTAGGTGAGGGAGAGGTGCATTTCAGAAATTCCAAACCACAAACTTCAAATCCCAAACAAATTCCAAACCACAAACTTCAAACTCCAAGTCGGTTTCGAGCCACCGCGCGCCGTTGGAATTTGGAGCTTGGAGCTTGTTTGGGATTTGGAATTTGGGATTTGGAATTTTCATTTCAGTCCAGTGACTTCAACCCCTGCACCACGCTCATCCGCATCACGGCGAGTCCCGGCATGATGCTCGACAGAATGCCCAGCCCCGCTGTCACGGCCAGCGCGATGCCGATGGTTTCGGGCGTCACTTCCAGCTTGGTGATGAGACCGTTGGTCAGCTTGGGAATGTCGCCGTACGTGAACAGGCAGTAGCCGCCGCCCACGCCCAGCAATCCTCCGAGCGCCGCCAGCCCGAAGCTCTCTGCCAGGATGAACGCGAACAGCATGGGCCGCTGATAGCCCAGCGCCTTGAGAATCGCCATCTCGCGCAGCCGCTCGCGCACCGCCATGCTCATGGTGCTCGCCGTCACCAGCAGCAGCGTGAACACCACCGCCGAAGAAATCAGCCCGACGAGCAGACTGATGTTGCCCCACATGGAAATGAAGCCGAGCTGGAAGGCGCGCTCCGTCTCCGCGCGCACCGCCGCCGACGTGTTCTCGAAGGTCCGGTTGATTTCCGCGATCACGCGCGGCATGTCCTCGGCGGAACGCACCTTGAGCCACCACATGCCGACCTGGCCTTTCACATCGCTGTTCTCGTCCAGATAATCCTGACGAAAGAATAAATTCTTGTCGTCCTGTGAGCCGGAATAAATGCCGGCGATCTTGAACTCCAGCGGGTTCGGATAGAGGGGACTGGTGAGGACCATCCGGTCGCCGACTTTGAGTTTATACTTGTCAGCGGTCAATTTACCCACCACGCAGGCGGTCCGCTCCGTGGCAAAGGCCGCGTAAGCCTTTGGTCGCAGGTTCAATTCCTGCCTCTGGCACCACTTCCTTTCGTGAGTAAAACCCCGTGAAATAAGGCTGAAACGCCTCTTTCATGTTCCTTTCTTCAATCGCAGGCAATCGGCGGCAATGCGGGTGAATAGTGCGTTTTTTGGCAACCGCTGGCAACCGGGCAACCGCTGGCAACCGCTGGCAACCGGCAGGGGAAGGCACTCGTCCGCTTCCTTTTCATGGATTCACCGAATACCTCACCCATGCGCCCTCCTGCCCCGTAGGCGCATCCTGATTCGTGGCGCGGGAGTTTGGACGTTGACGCATGGCGGCGCGGAGTGGTGAGCATGGAGCGCACGCTCCGTTCCGTCAGCGGACGGCGCGCGCGATCTTCCAAGGCGCAATGGGCAGGGTCGGATGCAGGCTTCGCTCTTTGAACTTCGCCAGCAACGCCTTCGCTTCGATGCCGAGCAGGTGATCGTCAGAGGTGACGAGGATCGGAATTTCCATGCAGGCCGTTTCCGCCAGAATCAGGCCGTAGTTGAATTCGCCATCGGGCAGGAATCTGCCGAGGTCAAAAAGAGCGTCTCTGAAGACAACTTTGGGGAAACAGTAGAAAAAGCCAATGAAAACGAGCCTTTTCGCGTGTCCCCAATTGGGGACATTTTGAAAACTGAGGCTCATGCGCGCGCTTTGGCCCCGGTTCCGGTGGAAAAACGGCGCGCCTTTTCCGCTGTAACGGGGCCGGGTTTTTCGTCATGTTCCTTCGCGTGACGGAGAAGGATTTCACTTTGCTGAAAGATTGGTCCTACTTCACCAGCCCGAATCCTACGGGGTGGTGGGCGAGTGAAAAAATTTGGGATGTTCGCGTGATGTTCTGCGGGAAATACTTCTGGACGCGCGGCGGGCTGAGGGTCAACGCGCCCGCGTGGTTCACCAAAGACTTACCGACTGACCTGCGCCTCGATGGCGGGTTGTATGCCGGGCGTTCTGGTTTCAACGAAGCGAGGAGTGCGGCCAATCACGGGCGGTTCACCAGCAACATCTCATTCCAGATTTACGACGTGCCACAAGCGCCGGGGACATGGGCGGAACGCATCGCGGTTGCGCCTACGTTGCCCCACGCCGCGCCCGTCGCGTTCTGGCCGGTGTTGTCCAAGCAACATCTGGTTTCGTCATTCCATGAGATACGGCGCGGCCAAGGCGAGGGTGTCGTAATTCGTTGCCCCCAGGCCGTGGGGTACCAGCGGGGCCGCTCAAACTCCGCGCTGCGGTTGAAGGATTTCAACGCCTAGCTCGCGTCGAAAGTGAATTGCCGCGCCGGGCGGAAGCTCTCACGGGTGAAGATTAAAACCCGTAAGCGCCCGGCGCGAGCAAAGTGGAATCCGCGCCCGCCGGTTGGCCCACACAAAAACTCGGCAAAGAGGATTCGGCGTGGCAACGGGCGCGGAAATTGGTCACGCGACGCCCAAAGTTTTGGCGTAGTCCGAAAGACCGTTGGCCGCGATGTACTCTTTGATCTCAGCTTCGAGCTTCGCTTCCGAAAGTCGCGCCGTCGCCAACCATTCGCCGATCAAGCCCGCGAGCCGTTCGGCGTGGAAGGCATCCGTTCCGGCGAGGCTCGGCATGAAGTTTCCGAATTCAATCGGCGTGATACCAACACCGTTCAGATTTTTCAAAACGTCTTCGCGGAACTTCGCGTCGCACGCCGTTGCGTTACTGAGGCGCTTCTCATTCGCGACAATCACTTCCTGCAAGCCCCGCCGTTGGTCTAGGAGCAGGTGGAGCGGGTGACGCACGGCGTTAATCGCGCGCGCGGCGGCGTCAAGGCGCTCGGTGTCCGCCCGATGCGATTCGGCGAGCCGTATTTGCTCGGCTTGAATTTCGTCGAGCCGGTCAACGGCTGGGATGCTGGTTTCGGAAAATATGTTTTCCACGGGTGTTTCGATTTTGTTTTTCATGGTTAGAATTTGAGGAGTTGCTTGTATTGGGACTTCAACTCGGCAAGTTCTTTGCCACGGGCGGTTTTCATTTTTTCGCCGATGGATGAAACCTTTTCCGCGCGCATCTTCGCGAGGCTGTTGGCGTGGTCGGCTTTAAATTTGTGCGCGCCCGCGTGATCGCCAGTCGCCAGCATTTGCATCAGCGTTTCAATGTCGCCAGTGACTTCAACCTTCGGCGCGGACTTGGTTTGAGGTGTGGCGGACGGCCCGGACGGTTGCGCCTTTTCGAGCAGCGCGCGGAGCGATTGATCCCCAACGTGCGCCCACTTGGCAGATTGCGCCGGTGCGTGATTTGCTGACTCGCCCCGCGATGGCGTGGCCTTTGGAATACTCAGGCGATGAATCACTTTGCCACCCGCCACGGCGGCAGCAACGCGAGCGTTCAGCGCGTCAATCTCCGCATTGAACAGCCCCACTTTGAAACTCAGCGGCGTGGCCACGAAGGC
>JAYVNY010000012.1:0-3803 GCA_043758205.1 Akkermansia sp. | reverse complement strand
GGACGGGGAATTTTTTCCCATCCCCGTCCGCCCCCAATCCCCGGGTCATTCTTCAAGAGTTCCGCAGACGCGCCCGGCCAGTTCTTTCCGTCCGCTCGCGGCGCAAGCATTTCCACCACGAGGCCGCGGCACGTTGTTTCCCATGCTGAAAGTTAAAGACACGCTGCGGGCCACGGTGAACCTCACTTATGACGGACGGGTGATTAAGGTCTTCCACGGCCCGACCGCACCGGAGCGTTTCGACAACGAGGTGCGCGTCCTCAAACATCTGGAAGCGCGCGGCTGCAACTTCGTCCCGCGCGTGCTCGAGGCCGACCGTGATCAGTTCCGCCTCGTGACCAACAACTGCGGCTCGCGCGTCGAGCATCTCGACGAGAAGCGCACCAAGGAACTTTTCGCCGAGCTGCGAGCCTTCGGCGTGCGACACGACGACGCGGACATGCGCAACGTCACCTACCGCAAAAACGACGGGCGCTTCTGCCTGATTGATTTCGAGTTCGCCACCATTCTCTCCGACCCGGAGCCGCCCCCGAAAGCATGACTGCCAAATCCACCGCTGCCGCCACTTCGTTGCAATGGTTCGGCTGGACCGACGTGGGCAAGGTGCGTCCGCACAACGAAGACTCCTTCGTGGGGCTGCGCTTCGATGCGCGCGAGGTGCAGCGCCTCGGCAAGCTCGGCGCCGCCTCCACGCAGCAGCACGACTTCGCCTTCGCCGTGTGCGACGGCATGGGCGGCGCGAAGGCTGGCGAATACGCGAGCAAGATTGCCGTGGAGAAAATCACCACGCTTCTCCCGCGCTCCTTCCAGCAAAGCGCGGCCGGCATGAACTCCGGTTTCTCCGACGTGCTCACCGAGCTGTACACGCAAGTCCACAAGGCGCTCGCCTACCTCGGCAACAGCTACGACGAATGCCACGGCATGGAGACCACCATGAGCCTCGCGTGGTTCACGCCTGGTTGGATGTATTTCGGCCACGTCGGCGACAGCCGCCTTTACTACCTCTCAAAACGCGACGGCACGTTGAAGCAACTCACGCACGACGACACCTACGTGGGCTGGCTTTTTCGCAATGGCCAGATCAACGAACGCGAGGCGCGCACGCATCCGCGCCGCAGCGTGTTGCAAAAATCACTCGGCGGGAACAACCAGTTCGTGGACCCGCAAGTCGGCGCGGTGGCGTGCGAAGCCGGTGATACTTTCCTCCTCTGCTCGGACGGATTGGTGGATGGACTCTACGACCATCATCTGCTGGACGTGCTGAACGCGCCGCAGGCGGAGGGCATCAATTCCGCGCAAAAACTGGTCGTGGACTCGGTGGCGAACTCCGGCCGGGACAACACCACGGCGCTGGTGATTCGGGTGGGATGAATTGGAGCGCCAGGGACCAGCCCCCGCGCTCAGGGCAACGGCGCACCACCCAGGGCTGATCGCTACTTCCCCGCGCTGCGCACTGCGTCTTTTTTCTCCTCCAATTCGGCCTGAAACTTTTTCCGCTCACTGACGATTTGTTTTTCGATCTGCGCGTACTCCTCGCCGTCGCCTTTTTGCACGGCCTTCGTGAGTTCGCCCTTCAAGAAAATTTCGCGCTCGGCAATTTTCGCGGCGTAACGGGCGTCGAGGTCGGCCAGTTCGGCTTTCTGCGCGGCGGTGGTTTTGGCCGCCGGCCCTTGCTTGTTCAGGCGCTCCATCGCGAGTTCGTAGGATGATTTCATTTGGTTGTTTGAGTTGCCGGCAAGGATAGGTCGCGCGGTCGGAGTGTCCATGAATGTCTCCGTACCTGGCTGCGAGGGGGAGCATCCTGCCATTACCGCCATAGTTTTCAGGGAGCAACACGAGGCTGAAAGCCTCGTGACCTGCCGGCTGGAAGCCGGCGTTACGCCGTAACGCCGACATCCTTGTCGGCAGGTGGCGAGGCTTTCAGCCTCGTGGAAGTAGTGCTTTCAACAGGCGCTCCGGCTACGGCAGCAGCCGCACGCGGTAGAACGTTTGCACCGGCGGCGGCGTGTTCGTGAAAGAAGCGGCCGCGCCGGTCGCCGTAAGGTCCGGTCCCACGCCGCTCCAAACATTTTCCAGCGCCGTCTTCGACTCGACCCGGTAGCCGCGGCCCGGCACCGCCTCCCACGTCACGATGATTTGCGCGCCGGCTTGCGCGATGACGAGACGCGGCGATCCGATGACGGTGAACGGCGACGACTGACCTTGATGGCCCTGACTGTCGCGCACGGTGAGAATCGCATTCGTACCGGGCGCGAGCACGGCCACGGTGTTGCTCCAAAAGCCGTCGCTGAAAGGCGTCGTATTGGTCGGCGTCAACGCAAGCGGGGGAGCCTCGCCGCTGACGCGCACGTCATCCACGTACCAGCCGAGGTAGTCATTGCCCACGCTGTCCACGGTGTTGAAGTGGAAGCGGAGTTGCGCGTTCGTGCTGCCGGCAAACGCCTTGAGGTCCACTCGCTGCGTGCGCCACGCACCGGCAAAATCATTCGGCCAGCCGTTGGTGGTGAACCACCGCGCCGCGACGACCTGCCACGAGGTGCCGCCGTTCGTCGAAATGTCCACCTGCGCACGGTCGAAGTTCGTGCCGGTCTCGGTCTGCATGAGGTGATGGAACGAAAGGGTCACGGGCGTCGCGACGCGGGCGAGGTTCAGCGCGGGCAACGTGGCCGCGCCTTCGTTGGCGGAGCCGGTGTTGTAATTGCCGTTGCCATGCGTGCCCTCGTCCTTGCCGTAGTAAAGGCTGTTCGACGCGCTGTGCGCCGGATCGTTCGCGAGCGCCGTGGTCAGGTGCCAGAGTCCGTTGCTGAGGCCGAGGCCGTTGTCGAGCACGAGTCCGCCGAGACCTGATTCAAAATTCGCGGAGAACAATTCGCCCGAGCCGCCGCTCGCCGTGAGTGAGACCGTGCCGGAGAAGTTGCTCACCGTGCTGTTGAACTCATCCTGCGCCGTGACCGTGAGCGGGAATTCCAGACCCACATACTGCGTCGCGCCCACGCTGCTCACCGCGAAGTGATGCACGCCGCGCGTGGTGAATTTCCAGACCGGCCCGGCGTTCGTGCCAAGCCGGCGTGAGACGATGCGCCAGTAGTAAGTCGTGTCCGGCGCGAGGAGCGGCAGCGCCCAGTTCGTGCCGGCGGTCGTGCCGAGGAACTGCGCCGCCCCCGGCGGATTCACGGTGCCGAAAAAAATGTCGTTCGTCGCGTTCGTCGCGCCCCACGCGAGTCCGGTGTTCGCAATGATGTTCGTCGCGAGATGCGCGGGCGTGGGGTTCGACGGCGCGGGCGGCGTCTCGTCGTCCAGGACGGTGAACTGGTTCGAGCTCCCGCTGAAACCGGGCGCGTTGGCGGTGAGCAGGACAATTTGCGGGCCGTCCAACAGCGCATCGTCAATCAGCGTGAGATTGAAGCTCGCGAACCGTTGTCCCGCGAGCACGGTCACGGTCGGCGGCACGGTCAGCTCGCTGGGGTCGTCGGAGGAGAGCGTGACCACGAGGTTCGTGGGCAGCGTGCCGGAGAGCATCACTTCGCCCGCGTTGATCAACACGCCATCATTTTCCCACGCCTGCGTGACGTTGAGCAGCAGGTCCACTTGCGTCGGTTCGTTGTCCAGGACGGTGATGTTGAGCAAGCCGGTCGTCCAGTTCGTGACGCTCGCGGTGAGGATGACGGACTGCGCGCCGTCAATTTCCAATTCGTCAATCACGGTGATGGAGAAAACCACGGACGTCGCGCCGGAGGGAATCACGACGGACGCGGGCACCTGAAGCTCGCTCAGATCGCTCGACAACAAACTCACCGTGACGT
>JAYVNY010000011.1:0-5463 GCA_043758205.1 Akkermansia sp. | reverse complement strand
TCGCCATTCCGATGACTCCCCGCGTCGCCATCATCGGATGCGGTCTCGTCGGCGAGAAGCGCATGAAACTCCTCGCGCCCGGCACGGTCACCGTCGTGTGTGACTTGAATCTGGAACGGGCGCAAAAAATCGCCGCTCTCGCCCCCGGCTGCACCGCCACGGATTCCGTGGCGCAAGCCGTCGCCTCGCCCGACGTAGACTGCGTGATGATCGCCACGCTCAACGCCGCGCTCGCGCCCATCGCCAAGCAGGCGCTGGCCGCAGGCAAACACGTTCTCGCGGAAAAACCCGGCGCGATCAGCCTGCGCGAGATGGAGGAACTGGAGGAAGTTTCGCGCGCCACCGGCGCGCTCTATCGCATCGGCTACAACCACCGCTACCACCCGGCGTTTCGGAAGGCGCGCGAGATTTTCGAGAGCGGCGTGCTGGGGCCGATGATGTTCCTGCGCGGACGCTACGGCCAGGGCGGGCGCATCGGCTACGACAAGGAATGGCGCGCGGATCCCAAGCTCTCCGGCGGCGGCGAACTGATTGATCAAGGGGTTCACCTGATTGATCTGGCGGGAATTTTTCTCGGCGAGTTCAAGCAGGTCGAAGGCCACGTGGCGACGTACTTCTGGAACATGCCCGTGGACGACAACGCCTTCCTCAGCCTGCGCAACGCCGAGGGCAAAACTGCCTGGCTGCACGCGAGCTGCTCCGAATGGAAGAACCTGTTCTGCCTGGAAATTTACGGACGCGACGGCAAGCTTCAGATGGACGGACTGGGCCGCAGCTACGGCGTGGAGAAACTGACCTACTACAAGATGCTCCCGCAAATGGGGCCTCCGGAAACAAGCGTCTGGGAATTCCCCGGCGAGGACGATTCGTGGAAAATTGAGATGCAGGAATTCTTCGAGGACATCCGCCTGAACCGCACGCCCCAACCGGGTCTGGCCGAGGCGAAGGCCGTGCTCCAAGTGGTGGAGCGACTCTACGCGCGCGCTCCGCACTGGTGATGATTGGCGACTCCTCCCACCGCCCGTAAGGTAAGGCGGCCCCGCGCAACGAGGCCGCCTTCGACCGCCGGAGCGGCCGTCTCCACCTTACTTCGTCTGCGCGAACATCATCAGAACGCGCGGTCCCTTGGCGGTTGCCAAAGCAAATTGTTCCTCGTCGAAGCCCTGCGGCACCGCGAGTCCATCGCACGACGGATCATGCACGGGCTCCCCGTTCACGAGCAGCATGTAGTGGTGCGTCTTCTTGCCGGGGATGCCGGTGATGGTCGCGGTCCACATGTTCTGCAACATGTCGTGCGTGAGCGACACCGTCTGCCAGCGCGTGAACGAGCCGATGATTTCCACGCTGGTCGGAGGCTCGTCGTTGCCGGGCTTGAAACGAAACACTCGCGCATAAACATCGCGCGGGTCTTCACGGCGGCGACTCGAAGTTGTGGTGGACGGGTTGCCGCTCGTCGCCGGCGGATAGGGCGCGCGCACAGCCGGAGCGATCGAGGTGGCGGGCTTGCGGCCCATCAAATTACCAATTGCTGCAAACATTTTTTTACTTCTGCTGTCCGGGTATTTTTGTTGGAGCGGCAAGGAATCAGAACTTCTGCGGTGGCGCAACTGCTGATGTCAATTTTTGTAAAATTTTTTCCAGTTTGTCGGACACGGACTGACAAACCCCGTGGGAGGCCGGCCGTGACCAATGCTCTGCATGAATCAAAATCATCCGGCCCAATCTCGCGTGTGCATGACGGCGGCTTCAGGGCGAACGCACCAAAACAAATCGTGATGCGCGACGAGTTGGGGATCAGCGGCGATGTTTTCCCATTCGTCTGCCCCAATTCGTCTGCCGCTCCGTGGCCGGAATGAAAAACCGGCAGACGAATTGGGGCAGACGAATGAAAGCCCGGATCAAGCAAAGCATTTAGCTGCGTTTGCCCTGACGGCGGCTTGCTCATGAGTTGAATCCAGCTTATCCCCATGTCCGTCGCCCGCACCGCGCGCATGAAAATTTCCATCATCGTTCCCGCCTTCAACGAGGAGAAGCTGTTGCCTGCCACGCTGCAAAGCATTCTTGCGGCGGCGGAGTCCTTTCACGCGCGCGCGTGGGAGACGGAACTGATCGTGTGCGATAACAACTCCACCGACCGCACGGCGGAGGTCGCGCGCGCGGGCGGGGCGCTGGTCGTCTTCGAGCCTGTGAACCAAATCTCCCGCGCGCGCAACACCGGCGCGGCGGCGGCCACCGGTGACTGGCTCGTCTTCGTGGACGCGGACTCGCAGCCCTCGCGCGAACTCTTCGCCGATACCGCCCACGCCATGACGGACGGGCGCTATCTCGGCGGCGGCGTGACGGTGCAGCTGGATGAATTTGCGCCCGGCCTCGCCTTCTTCACCGCGCTGTGGAATTTCACCAGCCGGGTGCGGAAGTGGTGCGCCGGGTCATTCATCTTTTGCGAGACGCGCGCCTTTCGCGCCATCGGCGGTTTCAGCGCGGAATTTTTCGCCTCGGAAGAACTGGACCTGAGCAAGCGGCTGACGGCGTTTGGAAAAACCCGGCGCAAGAAGCTGATCATCTTGCACCGACATCCGCTGCTCACTTCCGCGCGCAAGATGCACCTCTACCAACACCGCGACTACTTGAAGCTGCTCTGGCGCATGTTCCGCACCCAGGGCAGCGCGGTGAAAACACGCGAGGACTGCTACATCTGGTACGACGGGCGGAGGTGATCTAATTTACGCCTCACGCAAAAGACGCAAAGGACGCGAAGAGAAAAGATTCAGCCCTTTGCGTCCTTCGCGGACTTTGCGTGAGGCAACTTTTTCACCACGTCACCGGCACCGTGATCTTCTTCCCAAACTTGTTCGTGAAATAAATCTGCCCGTGCGCCATGCCATACTCGTGGACCATCTTCGTCAGCTTCACGTCGAAGCAGCAGTACTCGGCGATCTCCATCATCTTGCCCTCGCGAAACCAGCGGATGGCTTGCAAGCCCTCGCTTGTTTTTTCCACGCCAAAAGTCGCGTTCGCGATGGAGTCGAGCGAGAGGCGGTGCTGAAGCTTGTTCTGCAAGTCCACCATTATGTCCATGGTCGGAATCTGCTCGGGATCGAAGAAGTCGTTGTGGCCCTGGAGCACCGCGTAGTCGAAGCGCTGGCTGTTGAAACCAACGACCAGATCGGCGCGGCGCAGTTCCTCGATGAGCGCGTTCACGTCGCGCTCCCCGTAGATGGTGTATTGGCCGAGTCCGGTGCTGTAGGTCACGCCGAGCGACATCCGCATGTCGCGGATGTTGCCCCAGCCGCCGACTTCATCAGCCGACTTCTGCGTTTCGAGATCGAAATAGACAATGTTTTTGAGCAACCGCGCGGACATGCGGGCGTGGATTTAGCAAACGTGTTTCGCGATGCAAAGCGCGCGGGCGAAAAACTTCTGCACCACGCGGCCCAGCTTGTTCACAATTTCCTGGCGGCGGACTTCCAGCCCTGAACAACGCCTTACCCCAAGACAAATTTCCGGTGCGCCGCGAAGACGCCGCGCAGCGACTTGGAAGTCTCGTCCTGCAATGCCTGCAACTCGCGATAGACCTCGACGTTCTTCGCGTCCGGCGTGGCCGTCTCGCTTTTGTTGATGGTCACGAACTCGTCGGTGATGTCCTCGATGGAGTCGCCCTTCCCCTGCTGCTGACGCCAGCACCAGAGCGCCTGGAGCGCCGCGCCGTAGGCCGCGCCCTCGCTCACTTTCAAGGTCACGACTTCCGCGTCGAAAATGTCGGCCATGATTTGCCGCCAGACTTTGGACTTCGCGCCGCCGCCGGTCGCGCGAATCTGCGACGGCTTCACGCCGAGTTGCGCGAGGCGGCGCAGGCCGTAGTTCATGCCCAGCGTCACGCCCTCCATCGTCGCGCGCGCAAAATGGGAGGCGGTGAAGGTGCGCGTGTTCACGCCCATGAAGACGCCGGTGCCGTCCGGCACGTTCGGCGTGCGCTCGCCCTCGAGATACGGCAGCAGGAACAGTCCATCGCAACCGGCAGGCGCGCGCGAGGCGCTGTTCGCGAACTGCTCGTGCGACAACTTGAAATCATTTCGCACCATCTCGGTCGCCACGGTCACGTTCATCGTGCAGAGCAGCGGCAGCCAACGGTTCGTCGAATCGCAGAACGCGGCGATCTCGCCGCGCGGATCGATCACCGGTTTTTCGGCGCACGCGTAAATCGTTCCGCTCGTGCCGAAGCTCGCGGTGATGACGCCCGCGCGCGTGTTGCCCGTGCCGATCGCGCCCATCATGTTGTCGCCGCCGCCCGCGCTCACGAGCACGTCGGTGTTCAACCCCAACTCGTTCGCGGTGCTGCGTTGCAAACGTCCGGCGGGCTGATTGCTGAAAAGAATCGGCGGCAGCTTGCCCGCGATGTCCGCGTCAATGGCCTTGAGCACGGCGGAGGACCACTTGCGTTTCCGCACGTCGAGCAACGCGGTGCCGCTGGCGTCGCCGAACTCCATGACCTTCTCGCCGGTCAGCCAGAAGTTCAGATAGTCGTGCGGGAGGAGAATGGTGGCGAGGCGCGCGAAGTTTTTCGGCTCGTGTTTTTTCAGCCAGAGAATTTTCGACGCGGTGAAGCCGGGGAGCACGGCGTTGCCGATGGCCTTGATCGTTTCCTTCGGCCCACCGAGCGCGGCCATGATTTCCTCGCACTCTTCCGCCGTGGACGTGTCGCACCAGAGTTTGGCGGGACGAATCACTTCACCATTCGCGTCGAGCGGCACGAAGCCGTGCTGCTGGCCGCTCACGCCGATGGCTTTGACTTCCGCCGCCACCGCCTTCGCGCCGCGCAATGCCTGGCGAATCGCTTTCGCCGTGGCCTCGCGCCAGGTGTGCGGGTGCTGTTCCTTCGCGCCAGGCGGGAGGTTGGGAATGAGTTCGTAACCCTGCGCGCCGGTGCCGAGGACGTTGCCGGTGTTCGCGTCCACGACCACGACTTTCGTGGATTGCGTGCCGCTGTCTATGCCGAGAAGAAGGTTGCGCATGGCGCGAGGGTAAGTGCGAAAAGCGGCGCGCGGCAAGTGTGGGGGATTGCGGCGTTGCTGGCCTCACCGCTGGTCCGCATCACGGGGTGAAGTGGCAAGTATTGTTCAAAAAGAAGCGGCCTGAAGATCGCGAGCCGCCACCACGATCTCGCGCCGCGCGAGCGGCACCCCCACTTCGTCCTCATGCGGAATGTCGCCAACGAATTGTCCGCCAAGCTCCGCAAGACCACGACGGTGTGGGTGGCGGACCGCCGTGACACTGCTTGAGATGGCTCTCCCATCCGTCCGGCCAACGGATCCGACTGCCAGAACGCGGCGTTAACGCCACTGCATTGTTCGCCCCCCACGGCCAGGGTGCATCCGAAGGGCCTGTTGCCCAAAGGCCTCGGCGGTGCCGGCGGTCGGGAGAAGCGGAGGTCTGGGATTTCCACGCGCCTGAAATCTCACCTGG
>JAYVNY010000010.1:0-2873 GCA_043758205.1 Akkermansia sp. | reverse complement strand
TTCAGCAGCGAGCCGAGCGCGGCGGTGCCGATGCCCGTGGCCATGCGGCCGAAGAAGTGGCGGCGATTGACGAGCAGTTGGTTTTCGCGAATGGGGTTCATAATCAGAGCGTGTCGAGGATGGATTGAAGCTCCGTCTCCAGCGGCTTCATCAGTTCGGTTACCGAGTGCCAGATGATGGAGTAGTTGATGTTGCCGTAGTCGTGAATGAGCCGGTCGCGCATCCCGGCGATGTCCTTCCACGGCACCTGAGGGTGCTTGTCCCGCCAGGCGCGCGGCAGACGGCGGCAGGCTTCGCCGAGCACTTCGATGGACCGGATGGTGGCGCTCACGGCCATTTTGTTCTCCACAAACTGTTCGTAAGTCATCTCGCCGACAAACTCCCGCGCGTCTCGCACGGACGCGATCATGTCGCGCAGGCAATCAGCCTCGGAGTATTTCATAGTCTGACAAGTTCGGGCTGGATGCCTGCGACAAACCGCCCGCCATCGTTGTGAACGAGATGCACGTGGCGTCCCAGCCGGCCCTCCAGTTCCTCGGCGATGGCGTAAAAATTCCACAGCGCAGGCAGCCGCTCGAACGACACCAGCAAATCCACGTCGCTGTCTTCGGTCTGCTCGCCGCGCGCGAAGGAGCCGAACACCGCGTCCACTTTCATCGTGTGCCGGGCGTGGAACTCCTCCGCGTGCGCCCGCAGAAAGGCCAGCAGTTCCGGCAGGTCGCTGACCTTGGGCCCTGTTCTTGTGAGCGTGCTCATCAGTTTTTAGTGATCGTCTCATCGAGGTTCAGAATCAAGTTCCCCACCATCGTCCAGGCGGCGAGTTCGGCGTGGTCGAGTTCGGGCTTGGCTTTGAACGCGCCGAGGGCGAGCAGTTTCTCCGCTGCATCCTTGTCCTTCTGGTAGTCGGCGAGTTGTTGCCTGAAGACATCGAGCAGCACCTTCGACTCGTCCTTGGCAATCTTCCGGCTGGTCGCGAGGCGGAAGCCGTGGGCGAGGCGCGACTCCGCGTCCTTGCCGCCCTCATTCATCATGCGCTGCGCCAGTGCGCGTGAGGCTTCGACGATTTGCGGATCGTTCATCAGCGCGAGCGCCTGGAGCGGCGTGTTCGTGCGGGGACGGCGGACGACGCAATACTCGCGCGTCGGTGCGTCGAAGATCATCATGTTCGGCGGAGGGCTTTGGCGCTTCCAATAGGTGTACATGCTGCGGCGATACTGGCTGTCGCCGGTGTCGGGCACGTACTTCTGGGAGTTGTTGAACGAGACCGCTTCCCACAGGCCGATCGGCTGAAACGGTTTCACGCTCTTGCCGCCCGCGTGTTCGACCAGCAGGCCGCTGATGAACAGCGCGGTGTCGCGCACAGACTCGGCATCCACGCGGAAGCGCGGGCCGCGCGCGAGCAAGCGATTTTCCGGATCACGCGTGAGCATTTGCGGCGTCACTTTCGAGGATTGGCGATACGTGGCGGAGGTCACGATGAGGCGGTGGAGATGCTTGATGTCCCAGGCTCCGTAGCCGCGTCCCGTGAGGGCGCGGTCATCAGAGTTTTTATTGGCCGCGCTCTCACGAGACGCGGCTACGGGCGAAACGAACTCCGTCGCGAGCCAGTCGAGCAACTCGGGATGCGAAGGGTTGTCGCTCTGCACGCCGAAGTCTTCTGTCGTCTTCACGATGCCGGTGCCGAAGTATTGCTGCCAGAAACGATTCACGGTCACGCGCGCGGTGAGCGGATGTTCGGGGAGCAACAGCCAGCGCGCAAAGCCTAGGCGGTTGGTGGGTTGTCCGGCAGGCCACGGCGGCAACACGGCGGGCACGCCCGGCCCGACCTTGTCGCCCTTCTTGTCGTACTCGCCACGAATGAGCATGAAGGTGTCGCGCGGTTTCTCCATCTCCTTCGCGACCATCGTCGTGGGAATGGACTTGTCCAGGCCGGCGTTTTCCTCCGTCCACTTTTCCACGCTCTCGAACGTCTCCTTGAACTCCGGCGAATGCAGGCGGCGGTAGATGCTTTTGATCTTGGCCTGTTGCGGTGCGGTGAAGTTCTTCGTCGCGGCGAACAGCGCGGCCACGTCTGCGGGCAGCGCATGTTCGTCATCAATGTTGTCCTTGAAAGTGAAGTAGGCCGCGCCCTGAGTGGTCACGACTTTGAAGAGCAGCTTGTTCTCACCCTTCTTCAAGTTCACCGCGATCTTCACCGGGCCTTCACCGGCTTTCTCCTTCACGCTGCGTTCGGCTACGAGTTTGCCGTTCACCCAGAGCTTGAAGAGATCGTCGGCGTGCGCGCTGAACTCGACCTGGCGCGGCGCGGGCATGGTCATGGTGCGGTGGA
Source organism: Akkermansia sp. (assembly GCA_043758205.1). Classification (GTDB taxonomy): domain Bacteria; phylum Verrucomicrobiota; class Verrucomicrobiia; order Limisphaerales; family SIBH01; genus JANNGC01. Next base: position 544 of record JAYVNY010000010.1, on the reverse strand, counting down.
GATAAAACGCGCCGTGCAACCCGTGCAAATCCTGCACCAGCAGGTTGGCTTGGCCGTCGGCGAAGTCTGGCTTGGCGTTCCATTTAATTTCCTCGCGCACGCCGGCATAGGTTTTCTTCAAATCCACCGCCGTCTCGGGCGGAAAGACATTCGTGAAACCCGCGTGCGTGCTCTCGGTCTTGAACGGCCCGAGGACTTGCCACGGCTCGGCCTTCGGCGGCGCGAGCAGTTGCACCAGTTCATCATTCTGCGCCGCGCTCAGGCGGAAGTGGCCGAGGGCGCGCTTGCTCGTCGAGGCTTCAAACTTCAGCGCGGCCTTGAGCGTGGCGTCGGGCTTGATGGCCAGTGGCTCGGCGGGAAGGAACAGGACGGCGTGCGCGTCCGTAAGTCCGTTCGTGTCCGCCTGCCAGCCGGTTTCTGGTTTGGCGTCGATGGCCAGCGCGGCTTCGTTGCCGGCCTTCGCAGAGTCGGCGAGCGCCTGGGTGAACTTGATTTTCACCGGCTTGGCATTCGTGCCGGGATAAATGATCTCGGCCTCAAACTC
>JAYVNY010000009.1:0-14075 GCA_043758205.1 Akkermansia sp. | reverse complement strand
GAGCTTCTTGAAATGAATGATGCGGGCCAGCATGGGAAAGGCGGTGATGCACATGGACGCGCCAAGGAACAGCATCGCCTCCAGGAGTGAAGTCCGCTTCGGGAAAAGTTCCGTGTGATGAAACAACACCCACGCCAGCCCCGCCCCGAGCACGAAGGGCGCAATCATGCCGGCGACGGACACGGCGATGGAACTCTTGAGCCGCTGACGCACGATATCCACGCGGAACTCCATGCCGACGACGAACATGTAAAGTGCCAGGCCCAGTTGAGAAGCCGGGAAGAGAAAGCTCTGCGTGTCGCGCGTCACCTGCGTCTTGTCCCAGGGAAAAAGCCAGTGCTGGATCTCCGGCGCGAGCAGCCCGAACAACGACGGCCCCAGCAGCACGCCCGCCAGCATCTCCGCCACGACCTGCGGCTGGCCGAAGCGTTTCGCAATCACGCCCACCAGCCGGCAGACCAGCAGGATGACGGCAATCTGGAGAAAGAATTGAACGGCCAGTTGCAGATTGTTCATGAGACCAGGTCGCGCATCGGTGGAAACGATACGGAGCCGTCACTTGTAACGGAAATAGAATCTCGGTATCGAACTCATGCCGGTACGGCATGAGCGAGCGGCGCGACGTAACGCCAACATTCCTGTCGGCAGTGAACGAGACTTTCCAGTCCCGTGTCCGTGTTTCTCTGGAAAATCAGCACCGATGTTTATGGAACTGCGACATCTGAAATACTTTCAGGCCGTGGCCGAGGAACTGAGTTTCTCGAAGGCCGCGCGCCGCCTGCACATCGCGCAGCCCGCGCTCAGCCGGGCGGTGCAGGAACTCGAACGCGCCGTGGGCGTGAACCTCATTGACCGCAACCGCCGCTCCGCGCGCCTCACGCCCGCCGGCTCGGTGCTGCTGCAAGAGACCGGCCTGCTGCTCGAACATCTTGATGAATCCCTGCGCCGCGTGCGCCGCACTGCCGCCGGTGAGGAAAGCGAACTGCGCCTCGGCTACATCGGGCCGCCCACGAAAAGTTTTCTCGGCCGCGTGCTCGCGGAATATCGCCGCCGGATGCCGCGCGTCTCCGTGCATTTGGAAGAACGCACCCCCGAACGAGTCTGGGAAATGGTCGCGCAAGGGCGGCTCTCCGTCGGACTCACGCGTCCGGTGCTCGCGAACGAATCGCTCGGCCTGCCCGCCCTGCTCTTGCGTCAGGAACGCTTCTGCGTCGCACTGCCGCCGCGCCATCGCTGGGCGTCAAGCCAATCCATCGCCTGGCGGAAGCTCGCGGGCGAACCCATCATCCTGCTCGCGCGCCGCGAGGGTGCGAGTTCGCACGATGGCATTCTCGCCGCGTGCCGGCAGGCGAAGTTCACCCCACGCCTCGTTCACACGCCCAGCCTCATCGGCACCGTGCTGCAATACGTCGAGGCCGGCGCGGGACTCGGCATCGTGCCCGAGAGTGTGCTCTCGCCCAGTGATCGGGCCAGCGTGAAGCTCGTTCCACTCACGCCACGGCAGAACATCCCGCTCGTCATGGTCTGGTCGAAGGATGGGGATGATCCGTCCGTGCTCGCCTTCCGCGCGCTGATCAAGGAATGGCTCGCGGCGGGGAGGTTGTGAGTTGCGGAAGGAACGTGGTTCACTCCATCGGCAAGGACAGCACGGATCGCGCGCGCCAACCAGATCAGAAGCCGTTTGTGTGCAACTTGCGCGGTCATGCCTCGTCTCCAGTGCAAAACGCCGGATGAACGCGGTGGAAAGTCATTATTTCAAGGGGATAGCCGTGGCACCATCAGTGCTGAAATGACGCAGAGGAACAAACTCTAAAAACAATTATGAAAACGAAAACACAATGGATCGGTTTGATGTGCGCGGTGGTGATTACGGCAGCGACGACGGGTTGCGACCGGACTGTCTCGCATGAGGAAAGCACCAAGGTGAACCGCGACGGCACCATGACCACGAAGGAGAAAACGGAAACCGTTGCTCCGGACGGCACCGTCACGAAGAAGGAAGAGGTCAAGAAGACAACGCCGTAAGCCGGTGGCTTTTGGTTTGCTGAGTAGAGGCAGTTTTTCAACAGCCTGGCCCCGATTCAGCGAAGGCAACCTGCGCGCAAGCGCGGGTTGTTTTTTTGGGGCCGGCCAGCGTGGCAGCGTCTCGGCAGAGCGCCGGATTCTGGGAACATTATGGCGGCGGTCTCACGACGCGCCGCTACGGGAGGAGGGATCAATTCCGATACGCCTTGTGACATGCGCCGCAGGTTGCACCGACTTTTTTGAAGGCATCATCGGCTGGCGTGGCGTCGAGCGGGGAAGCTTTCAACAGGGCGCGCAATTGATCCGCTGCTTTTTCTGAGTCGGCGAGTTTCGCGCGGTAATCGTCGGGGCGTGCCGTGGTGTCGGCGAGCCGGGCCAGCTCGCGCAACTGTTCCCAGAGCAACGTGGCCTCGGGCGCGGGCGCGAGGTCGGGCTGACCAAAAACGTTCTTCCACGCCGTTTTCTGCGCGGCCTTGAGGCGAGCGAAGTGTTCGTCAACCGTCACCATTGTCTCGACGAGCGAGGAGGTGCGCGCGACTTCGGGTAAGGTTTTCACCGCCGCGAGTTCCGCCGCCGTCGGCGCTTTGAACTCCCGCGCGCTGCGATACAGGCCCGGATAATCCGGCGAGGTGCCGGCCTGCTTCAGCCATTGCTCCGCGACGTTGGTGCTCCAGCCTGCGACGGCTTCGCACATCACCGCCACCGCTGCCGGGCCGCGATGCAGCCCGTGATGGCAATGCACGTAGATCGGGCCGCCGAGCGTTTGCGCGGCCTTCACGAGTTCGACGGTTCGGTTGGTCGGAATGCCGTCGTAGCCGAAAGGGAGATGAACGTATTTCAGCCCGAACTTTTTCGCCGTCGCCACGTCGGGCTTGCTGCCATCCACGCTCACGATGGTCTTCACGCCGAGCTTTACGATCTCGGCGAAGCCCGCCTCGTGGTCCGGCGAACTGCCGGAAATGATTTTCGGCGTGGCCCGGAAGAGATTGTGAAGGTTCGTCGAGGGCAGCGGCTGAATGTCCGCCGCGCGCACGGACAGGGCGGCCAGTACGAGGAAAAAAACCAAATTCCAAATGCCCCGATGGAGCGCAAGGAAGGTTTGGCGATTCACGTCGCGCACGCTACGCAGGCGCGCGCAGGGCGAGAAGGGAAAAAGCGGCCGGGCCACTGCGCCACGCCGCTTCCAGCCCGACGCGGCAAGAACACCTTGGAGCACTGCCTGCCGACTCTGGCTGGGCGAGCGCAGTAGAACTCTTCCGCATCATTCCGCAATTTTTGTTGCCGGGATTTAGCCCGGCACTAAACATCCCGCGATGTCCGCCGCCCCCAGCTTCGAGCACTTCCAGAGCGAACTGAACCGTCTCGTCGCCTCCTTTGGCCAACGCCTCGCCGAACTCAAGAAACCCGGCTACGCCGAAGCGCAGTTGCGCGACGACTTTCTCAACCCCTTCTTCCGCGCCCTCGGCTGGGACATGGAGAACCGCGCCGGACTGATTCAATCGAAACGCGAGGTGGTCATCGAAAGTCGCACGGGAGATGGCCGCGTGGACTATCTCTTTCGCCCGGAGCGCAAGGCGCGTTTTGTTTGCGAGGCCAAGAAGCCCGCCGAGGAACTGGACGGGGAGCATCCCCGGCAGGCCAAACGCTACGCTTGGACCCTCGGCCTTCGGATCGCCCTTCTCTCGGATTTTGAGGAACTGAAGATTTATGTCGTTCGCGGCAATCCCGACAAGGCCGAGCCGGAGGACGGGCTGATTCGGCACTACCATTACACCGAATATGTCCCCAAGGCGCGCGAGCTTTGGGATTTGCTGGCGCGCGACATCGTGGCGGGCGGCAGCGTCGAGCGGTTGGTCGCATCGTTGCCCAAGAAACTCCGGCCTGTCCGCACCAAGGATTTTGACGAGGAGTTCCTGACCTTTCTGGACGGGCATCGCCGCGCGCTGGCTTCCGATCTAATCCGCCACAACGACCGCGACGATCTGCTCGAAGGCACCCGGCTCAACGACGCCGTGCAATCCATACTCGACCGGCTTCTGTTCATCCGCATCTCGGAGGCGCGCGGCATCGACATGGGCACAAAATTGGAAACGCTGCTGAAAACCTGGGCGGCGCGGCAGAAGCGCGAGAACGCCCACCCGGTACGCGAGGAACCGCCCGCCGGTTGGGGCAGCGCGGGGCTGGATGCGCCGCGCGGCACGCTCTGGCATTCCATCGTGCGGCACATTCGCGCGCTGGACCGCCGTCCGCCTTCGCACGTTCCCTATTTCAACGGCAATCTTTTCAAGCAGCACTTCAGCGAGGAACTCATCGTGGGCGACGTGTGGCTTTCGGAATTTCTCACGAAAATCGGCGAGGAAAAATCTTCCTACAAGTTCGGCTACATCGCCGTCGAAATCCTCGGCACGATTTACGAAAGATTTCTCGGCAAGGTCGTCCGCGCGCACGGGCGTGGCGCGGTCATTGAGGAAAAGCCGGAAGTACGGAAGGCGGGCGGCGTTTATTACACGCCGCGCTACATCGTCGAATACATCGTGGAGCAGACCGTGGGCAAACTGCTCGAAGACCGAAAGCCGGAGGAAACGCTCAAGCTCCGCTTTCTCGATCCCGCGTGCGGTTCGGGCAGCTTTCTACTCCGCGTCTTCGAGCGCGTCTGTGAACACTGGCTGCAATGGCTCACCGATCATCCCGACAAACGCAAGAAGGACTGGTGCTGGCACGACGCAAAGACGAACACGCTCCACCTGACCGTCCGCACCAAGCGCCGGATTCTGCGCGAGACGGTTTTTGGCGTGGACCTCGACGCGCAGGCGGTGGAGGTCACGCAACTCTCGCTCTACCTGAAAATGCTGGAGGACGAAACCAGCGAGACCCTGGAGCGCGAGCAGGATTTGTTCGGCGGCGACGAGGCGATTCTCCCGCCCCTGCAGGACAACATTAAATGCGGCAACTCGCTCATCGCCTCGGATTTCTCGATGATGCCCGAAGACCTCGTGCGGGTTCACGCCTTCGACTGGCCGGTGCAATTCGCGCTCATCATGAAAGCCGGCGGCTTCGACGCGGTGGTGGGCAATCCGCCTTACATCCGCATCCAGACGATGCAGGAAAGCGACGCCGCCTCAGTCGAATACCTGAATCAAAACTACGCGGCGGCCAAGAAGGGGAATTACGACATTTACGTTTGCTTCGTTGAACGCGCGCTGGCCCTCGTGAATCAGAACGGAACGCTGGGCTTCATTCTCCCGCACAAATTCTTTAACGCCCAATACGGCGAGGGGCTCCGTGAAGTCATCGCCTGCGGAAAGCACATCCGGCGAATCGTGCATTTCGGCCATCAGCAAGTTTTCGAGGGCGCGACCACTTACACGAGTCTGCTGTTCCTGAACAAATCACCTCAACCGGCCTTTGACTTTGCATCGGTCGCCGACTTGTCCGCGTGGGCGGAAAAGGGAATCAGCCAGGAGCGAAGGTTTCGAGGTTCAGCCCTGACAGCTTCCGAGTGGACCTTCAACGCCGGCCCAGACGCGGGACTTATCGAGCGATTGTTCGCGTTGCCCATCAAGCTCTCTGATGTCGCCCACTTGTTTGTCGGACTTCAAACGGACGCAGACGACGTGTTCATCGTCGAACTGGTTAGCGAGACAGCGAACGAGTTGGTGTGCTTCTCTCGCGCCACGGAGAAGGAACACCGATTCGAGCGGGAACATCTGAAACTATTGCTCAAAGGTTCGCTGAACGTGCGCCGCTACGAGTTGGACTCCGTTACGAAGCGGCTCATTTTCCCTTACGAGACCGTCGGGGACGCCTCGGTTTTGATTTCCGAGAAGGACTACAAGAAGCGCTTTCCGAAAACCTGGCGTTATCTGGAAGAGAATCACGACCGGCTGTCGAAGCGGAACAAAGGCAAGCAGCCCGACGGCTGGCATGGTTACATCTACAAAAAGAACCACACCCGGCTTGGCAGTCCCAAGATCGTTGTCCCATCCATCGGCACCGGCAGTTGCTTCGCTTTGGACAACACCGGACGCCACTATTTTGTCGGCAGCGGCGCGGGCGGCGGCGGCGGTTACGGCATCCTGCCGACCAGCAAAGACATTGGCGACATTCGCTTCCTTCTCGGATTGTTAAACTCGCGACTGCTCAGTTTTCTGATTCAGAAAACCTCGACACCATTTCGCGGCGGATACATCGCGCTGAACCGTCAATACATCGAGCGACTTCCCATTCAACTCCTCGATCTCAAAAAGCCCGCCGACAAAACGCGGCACGACAAGCTGGTGGTGCTGGTGGACAAGCTGCTGGGCTTGATGCCCGAGCTGCGCGCGGCCACGTCGGACGCGGCGAAGGCCACGCTCCAAAACGCCGTCACCGCCACCGACCAGCAAATTGACGCGCTCGTCTATGACCTCTACGGCCTGACGCCGGAGGAGATTCAACTGGTGGAGGGCCACGCATGAGCACCCGCGCTCAGAATGAACGCAAATTCGGCCGGTGGGAAGAGTTGCGCGGCGGTGGACGACGCTACCAACTCGACGTGGCCGGCAAGCTGGGCTGGGCGGCGCGATATCTCAAGGAAGTGGATGCGAACGAATCCACGCTGCGCTTCTGGCAGGAGATTTTCGACGAAAACGGGAGACTGGTGGAGATGCATGAAAAATTCCCCGTGGATGAAGGGCACCGGAAATTGTAGGATGCCGCTATGACCATCACGAAGCAGACTGTCGCCGATAAAATCGCCGCGTATCTCCACCACGAGATCACGCTGGCGGAGTTGGTGGACTGGTCGGAACGCGCCCTCATGGACGGGGAACTGGCCGAGCGTGATGCCGGCACACTTTCGTCCGTCATCGCCCGTCTTGGCGTGGCCGACGTGCGCGCCTTTGGTCTGGCCTGGGAAGACTGCGAGGAATTGCTCAACAAACTTGGCTTCGCTCCGCGGGTGGAAGTCGTCGCGGCGTGAGGCTGCTGGGCTTGATGCCGAAGCTGCGCGCGGCCACGGCAGACGCGGAAAAAGCCACGCTCCAAAACGCCGTCACCGCCACCGACCAGCAAATCGACGCGCTGGTCTATGACCTCTACGGCCTGACGGAAGCGGAAATCAAACTCGTGGAAGGCGGAAAATAGTTTCCGCCTACCCCCGTATTTGTCCCACCCCCTGCGGCAAACTCGGGGAAAAACTATGGGACTCACCATTCATTACACGCTGTCGGTCAAACGCGGCACCACGGTTGGCTGGATTAAAAACCTTTTGCGCCGGACGCAGCGGCTGGCGCGCAAAAACGGCTGCGCCCACGTCGGCAAAGTCCTCGATTCTTGGGAAAGTGATCCGGAAGCGCCGCCGTTCTTTGACTGCGTGCCGGGGCGCGAGCGGCGGCTGCACGGCGGCGGGTCGGACAGCTACGGCTGGCTGCTGGAAGTGTGGCCAGGCGAGGGCTGCGAGACGGCGGTCTTCGGCATCCTGCGCCACGAGCGCGAACTGCCGCGAAAAAAAGGGCAGCCGTCCTGGAAGACCCGTTACTCGAAACTTTCGGACTGGAAGCTGAACACCTTTTGCAAAACAGAATACGCGGGCGAGCATGGCTGGGAACATTTCGTGGCGTGTCATCTACGGGTCATCCAGTTGCTGGACTTGTGGCGCGAGGCGGGCGCGGGGGTGGAAGTGCAGGACGAGGGCGGTTATTGGCTGACGCGCTCCCCGGAGGCGCTGGCCCGCCAGCTTGGCCCGCCAGAAACCTTGACCAAGTTGGCGCGCAGCCATTGCTGGGCCTGATGCCGAAGTTCGCGCCGCCCCGGCGGACGCGGAAAAGGTCCGAACCGCTGCCGCTGGGTGCGTTGAAGCGGCGTGAACGCCGCGCTTCTGTCCGCCACTTTTAATCAGCAGCTCGGGCAAGTTTGACAAACGCCGTCGGCACGACCACGCTGCACGCGTTCACTGGAACAAAAATGCATTTGCACCAGACATTCCGTCGCCCCTTGTTCCGCTGCTTCGCGGCGGCGGTGCTGATGGTGTGGTTGCTGGCGCAAGGATTGTGCTTCGCGCATTGCCAATTTGGAGTGCGCGCGATGGCGGCTGGGAAATCAACGGTTCATCCATCCAAGTCCGCGTCCGGCGGCTCGTGCTGTCCCAAGTCGAAAAAACCTTCCGCGAGCAACGTGTGCATGACGTTGAAATCCGCCCTGATGGATCACGCGACCACGGAAGTCATCGCCCCGACTCAACCAGTGCTTTACGCGCTCACATCTTTCCTCGACGCGCTGCAGAGTGAGGCGACGGAAGCGTCTCAAGTTTTTTCCCGCCAGATGCAAAGCCACGACTGGAGGCCAACGCCAGAGGTGCGTCTCGGCCCGGCGTTCCGCAGTCTCGCCCCGCCCTTCTTTGGTTGAGTTGAAGACGACCCGCGCCGGTGCGTGGGTCTGAGTTCAACTTCCTCTCCCGGTTCCGCGACCTGTCGTCACGGAAGTCATTCATCTGTCTATGCCCAAATTTTTTGAACCAACACTGAACAACTATGAAAACAAAATGGATCCTGCCCGCGCTGATGGCGCTGGCCCTCGTCGTCGCCGCGTTGACCGTGACCGGATGCAATAAGTCCGGGCACGCCGCCAGCGACGGCCACGCGCATCAATACACCTGCCCGATGAAGGAACACGCCGACGTGCTCTCCGCACAACCCGGCAACTGTCCCAAGTGCGGGATGAAACTCGTGGAGAAAAAGTGAGCACGCCATGACTGCACGCCTCCCACATCATCGGAGCGAGTCCCGCCGACTGGCTCGCCTCACCTGCGCGGCGCTGGCAGGGATGTTCGTCGCGCTCGCTTCCTTCGTCCGCGCCGCCGAGCCACACCTGCTCGACGCGGCGATCCTGGATGCGCTGCGGTTGGAAGTCCGCACCAATCACCCCACTGTCGCGGCGGCAAAAGCGCGGGCCGAGGCGGCATCGGCGGGTGTCCGGGCGGTGCGATTGTGGGAAGACCCATCGGCGGGTTTGTCTTTGCTCGGCGCGCGGGTCGAGCGGCGGCGGGACGATGGCGACATCCGCGTCATGGCCGAACAAGCTCTGCCGCGCCGCAGGCTTTACGACGCCCGCAAGGAGCAGGCCACGGCGGAGTATTCCATCATGCAGGCGGAGACGCGCTCGGCGGCGCTCCGTCTCGAAACACTCGTCGCACAGGCGGCACTGGAACTGGCGCTGGCCGACGAGGCGCTGGTCATTCAGTCCAACCAGATTGCGTGGGTGGAAAGCATGGCCGTCAACGCCCAGGAGAAGGCGAGAGACCCGCAGGCCACCGCTGCCACACCGCTTCGTCTCGAAGCCGAGGTCGCGCTGGAACGGCAGCGCTGGGACGCGGCGGCACGGCGGCGCGTGAGCTTGATGCGCCAGTTGAACACGTTGCTTGGTCGCCCGCTGGACGAGGCGTGGCCGACGCTGACGTTGCCCGTGGCGGCGGCGGAATTGCCTTCGTTGTCGAGCGAGTTGTCGCGACTCCCCGTCGCCAATCCGGCGCTGCTGGCGCTCACCGGTTCATCGCGGGCCGCGCAGGCGGGCGTGGAAGTGTCGCGGCAGGAACGGCAGCCGGTGTTTTCCGTGGGCGCGGAGTCGTCGGTGTATTCGGGCGGACGGTTTGTGGAAACACTCGTGGGCGCGAAGATGACGATTCCGTGGTTCAACAATTCCGTGTATCGCGCGAACACCGACCGCGCCCGCCAGCAGCAGACCGCGGCGGAACGCGAGTATGAATCGTTGGAACGTCGGTTGCGCGGCGAGGCCATCGCCGCTCACACGGATGCCGAGAACGCGGCGCGGCAGGCGGCGACGTTCACGGACGAAGTGACGCCGCGTCTGGAAAAAGCGACGCAAGCCACCGAGGGCGCGTGGATCAGTTCCAAGGCGACCTTGCTCGAAGTGTTGGAGGCGCGGCGGGCCTTGCTCAACGCGCGTCTCGAACAGCGCCGCCTCATTGCCGCACAGCGGGCTGCGCTCGAAACTTTCCGCTCCATTGTTCCGCCCACGACCCAACCCTGATGAATTTCAAAATGAAAACATTCCCAGCCATTCTGCTCACGCTCGCCGTCGCCGTTCCGGTGACGTGGTTCGCGACGCGCAAAATTCACAGCGGCGGCGCAGGCTCCGCCGCGACTTCCGCCACGCCCGCCAAGAGCGAGCGCAAGCTGCTCTACTACCAGAGCGCGATGCACCCGTGGGTGAAGTCGCCCAAGCCGGGACGTTGCACCATCTGCGGCATGGAACTGACGCCGGTGTATGAGGGCGACGCCGGTTTTGATGCGGGCGGCGGCGACGTCGTGCCACTGACGCAGACGATGATTCAGGTGATGAACGTGCAGACCGCCGAGGCGCGGCAGCGTCCGCTCAAGAAGACGCTCACGGTCGCGGGCACGATTGATGACGACGCGCGGCGGCACCGCATCATCTCCGCGTATGTGGAAGGCCGGATCGAGAAGTTGAACATCAACCATCACGGCGCGGAGGTCGTGGAAGGCAAGCCGCTGGCCGAGATTTACAGCCCCTCCTTGCTCCAATCCGAGCGCGAGTATCGCTCCCTCACCGGCGATCTGCGGCAGAGCGTCGCGCTGCGCCTCCGGCAAATGGGACTGACGCCAGCACAAATCGCCGCCCTGCCGGGGAAGTCTCCGGAGTCGCTGACGACGGAATTGCTTTCGCCGATGAGCGGGACGGTCGTGAATGACGAGGTCTATGCCGGGCAATACGTGACGGCCGGGCAGAAGCTCTTTGAAATTGCGGACTTCTCGACGATGTGGTTCGTCTTCCGCGCTTACGAACAGGACCTGCCTTGGGTCAAGATGGGGCTGAAGGTGGACATCACCACGCCGTCGCATCCGGGCCAAACCTTCACCGGCAGCATCACGTTCATTGACCCGAACTTCGACGAAGCCACGCGCTCAACCAAGGTGCGCGTGGAGTTGGAGAACCCGCTGGTCGAGGGACGCCGTTCGCTGCTCCACCGGCTCTACGCGGACGGACTCGTGCATCTTGATGCGCCCGAAGTGCTGACCGTGCCGCGCAGCGCCGTCATTGAAACTGGCCCGGAAGCCGTGGCCTACGTGGACCAGGGCGGCGGGGCTTACGCGCGCCGCGTGCTTAAGCTCGGTCGGCGCGGCGATGCGTTGGTGGAAGTGAGTTCCGGTCTGAGCGCGGGGGACAAGGTGGTGGTGAACGGCAACCTGCTCATTGACGGACAGGCGGAGATGAACCGTTCCTTTGCCGAACCCGCCGCGACCAATGCGCCTGCCGCCGCGCTGCCTGCATTGACGGATGCGCAGCGCAAAGCGGTGCAGGAGTTTCTCGCCTTGGCCGACGCCATCACGGCGTCGCTGGCGGCCGACAAACTGGATGAGTTCAACACGCAGGCCGCGAAATCTCATGCAGCGATGCCCGCGCTGATGGACGCCTTCGTGAACGCGGACAAGGCGTGGCATCCGTTGCTCAAGGCCATCGCGGAAGCGGGCCACTTGGAAAAGGCTGGCGACCTCAAAGCGGCGCGGAAAATATTTCACCCGTTCAGCAACGCCGCCGTGGCGCTCGCGCAGGCGTTGCGCCGCGGCGAGAAAGAGTTTGCGTCGCTGAAAGTGTTCCGCTGCCCGATGACGAAGAACGCGTTTGCCGGCGCCCCGAACGCGTCCGAGTGGATTCAGTTGCAGCCGACCCTGCGCAATCCCTACTTCGGCGCGGCCATGCTGGACTGCGGCTCGGAAGTGAAGCCATGAAGGGCACAAAGAGGCGCAATAAGGCACAAAAAAGAAAAACTATCTCAAACACAACCAACGACCAACCAACCATCAACAAAACCAAACCATGAGCAATCAACAGGAAAACAAAGGCGGCGACTTGACCATCTTTCAACTGTGCGATGTGGTGCGCGAGACGTCTTTCGCGCTGCACCGCTATTTGCGGCACGGACACGCGGAGAAGGTTTATCAGAATGGATTGCTGCACCGGCTTCGCAAGCAGGGCTATCAAGCGGCCAGTGAGATTCCACTTCAGGTTCGCGACGAGGACGGCACCATCCTTGGGGATTTTCATGCCGACCTTTTTGTGGACGGTCGCCTGCTGGTCGAACTCAAGGCGATCAAGATGCTGACCGACGAGCACGTCGCCCAGATTCTCGGCTACATGCGCGCCTCCGGCTGCGAACACGCGCTGCTCATCAATTTCGGGGGTGCCCGTCTCGAAATTCGCAAGTACATCCTCAATGACGCCTTCCGCGCAGAGAGCGGCAGTCCCGGCGGAAAGTTGTCTTCGTTCCTCGGCTTCTTTGCGCCTCTTGGTGCCTTTTCGTGGCTCAACTGTCTTCGTCACCTATGATCGCGCGCATCATCGAATGGAGTTTGCGCAACCGCTTCCTCGTCTTCTGCGGCGCGCTGCTCATCATCGCGCTCGGCGTGCGCGCGGTGTTCAAGACGCCCGTGGACGCCATCCCGGACCTCACGGAAAATCAGGTGCTCGTCTATGCCGACTGGATGGGCCGCAGCCCGCAGGAGGTCGAAGATCAAGTGACGTATCCCCTCTCGACTGGCCTGCAAGGACTCGCGGGCGTGAAGGACGTGCGGGCCAACTCGATGTTCGGCTTCTCCCTGCTCACGATTATTTTCGAGGACAAGACGGACACCTACTTCGCGCGGACGCGCGTGCTGGAACGGCTAAATTATCTGCAAGGCGCGATGCCCGAGGGCGTGAAGCCGCAACTCGGCCCGGACGCCAGCGGCCTCGGCTGGGTCTATCAATACTATCTTGCTGTTGATCCCGCAAAAGCGCCCGAGGGCGGCTACGACCTCGGCAAATTGCGCGCGGTCCAGGACTGGCACATCCGTTACCAACTCGCCAGCGTGCAGGGCGTGGCGGAAGTCGCGAGCATCGGCGGCTTCGTGAAGCAGTATCAAATCGAACTCTCCTCCACGAAGATGCGGGCGGCGAACCTCACAATCGGTGAAGTGATGGCTGCAGTGCAGAACGCGAACCTCAACGTCGGCGGCAAAGTGATCGAGGAGAATGGTGCGGAGTTTGTGCTGCGCGGCATCGGTCTGATTGAAAGCACGGAAGACCTCGAACTCATTCCCCTCAAAGCCGTCGAGGGCACGCCCATTTATTTGAAGGACATCGCCACGGTGCAAATCGGCGGCGACTTCCGGCGCGGCGCGCTCGACATCAGCGGGCACGAGGCGGTGGGCGGCACGGTCGTCATGCGAACGGGCGAGAACGCGAAGGCCGTCATCGAGCGCGTGAAGGAGAAGATTGCCCAAATCTCCAAGAGCCTGCCGCCGGGCATTTCCATCAAGCCCTTCTACGACCGCAGCACGCTCATCGAGCGCACCATTGATACGCTCAAGCACGCGCTGTTGGAGGAAATCATCCTCGTCACCCTCGCGCACATACTTTTCCTCTGGCACTTCCGCAGCATCCTCATCGTCACGCTGCCGCTGCCGGTTTCGATTCTGATTTCGTTCCTGCTGATGAAGGAGTTTGGCATCACGAGCAACATCATGTCGCTGACCGGCATCGCCATCGCCATCGGCGTGCTGGTGGATGCGGCCATCGTGGTGACGGAGAACGTGCTGCGGCACTGCGAGGAGGCGGAGCGGAGGAAGGCAATCAGTCAGACAGTAATCAGTAATCAGTTGTCCAACGCGACGTCCGGAATCACTGACTCACTGATTACTGAATCACTGATTACTATTTCCCCGCGCCTGACCGCCGCCGAGAGGTTGGAGGTGACATTGGCGGCCTGCACGCAAGTCGGCCGCCCCATCTTCTTCGCCATGGCCATCATCATCCTCGCCTTCGTGCCGGTGTTTGCGCTCACCGGACAGGAGGGCAAGCTGTTCCACCCGCTCGCGTGGACGAAGACTTTCGCGATGGTCGGTTCGACGTTGCTGGCGGTCACGCTCGTTCCAGTGCTGTCCAGCCTGCTCGTGCGCGGTCCGTTCCACGGCGAGGATCGCAACATTGTCATGCGCTTTCTGCTCATGCTCTACGACCCGACGCTCAACTGGGCGTTGAAGCATCGCAAGACG
>JAYVNY010000008.1:0-23997 GCA_043758205.1 Akkermansia sp. | reverse complement strand
TGGGGAGGTCAGACTCTTTTCCGTCCCTCCATGCATATGATAACTGCCCACCAGAAGCATCAGATCCTGGATTTGTTCGGCGGCTCCCTTGACCCGGACGGTAAAGCTGCAAGTCGCCCGGTTGCCGGAGGCATCCAGAGCCGTGCAGAGAACCGTGGTCGTGCCGATAGGGAAGGCCGAGCCGGGACGAGGAACACAAACGACGCTATCGCCTGGGCAATTGTCACTCACCGCCGGCGCGGGGAAAACAACCCTCACGCCGCTGCTCGAGGTCGCAGCCGCCATGCGATTGGTCGAACAGACGATCCTCGGGGCCTCGCGATCCACGACCACGATTCGTTGCGTGCAGGTGTTGCTGTTGCCGCAAGAATCCTTTGCGGTCCAACGCACGAGGTTCGTGCCCATCACGAATTGTGCGGGCGCTGCGTTAGTCACGCCGGGCGTCTCGCACCCGCCGCTAACCGAAGGCGCACCCAGCGCCACACCCGTCGCGTAACACTGGCCGGGATCGGTGGAGACCGTCTTGTCCGGGGGGCAGGTCAAACGGATCGGCGCGGCGAGTTGGCCGATGGACTGTAGAAAAGCCGTCCACAACAGCGCGGACATCTTCACAGCGGCCTGCCGGGCGGGGAGAAAATTGCGATGGGCCGGTTCGTCTGCAGCAGAGGCCGACGGCATGTCCTTGTTTAATCCCAAGGCGGTCGAACTCAGGTAATGCCCGTGATTGAACCCAGGAAACGGGTTTGGATTCCGGCCCAAGGCGGGAATGGCCACGGGCGGAACCGGCAACCCAAACAAGTCCACGCCGCCGATCATGATCCCGGAATCCGGGTTGAAGAGATTCAGAATGCCCGCGTCGCCCAGCGAATAATCTCCCTCTCCGAGCCAGATGGTGAACACGTCGCCGCTCTCCAAGAGGTTGAAGCGCGAAGTTCCCATCACGGCCTGCAAACCCGGCAGGTTGAAGTGCGCGAAATCCGCTGGCAGCGGAATGAACTTTCGGGGCGCAATGGCCTGCCCCACGGACACTCCGGCCATGATCTCCACGTAGTCTGAGTGGGCGAAAAAATCCTGGGCGGCGTGCAAGGCATGACCCAAATCTTGAAAGGCGCGATAAGCGCGAAGGGCGTTTTGGAGGCGTTGCAACCTCACCACATGCGCGTTGGAGGCACCCAGCACCTGGACGAGACTCCGGTTGCACAAGCACGACGGATCAAAGTGATTTCCCAGCGCGTTGGTCACGGCTTCATTCACGATGCCCATGACATCCAGATAGTCCTCCTGGATAAAACCGAGGTATCCGATGAGCGGGGATCCGGCCGGGGCGGCAGGATAATAAAACAAGGAGCTTGGACTGGTCGCCCGATGGGGGTCGGGGTTGGGATTGATCGCGAGGCCCGGCAGGAAGGTGGTGACCAGACTCGCATCGGTCGCCGCCTGGGCCGTGGGACAGGCCGGCTGCGCCAGGCACGCCGGGTCGGCCGCCAGGGCGGCCAGTTCGGCGGCCACATCGGTCGCGATGTCCAGAAAGCTCGTGTAATGCGGGGCCAGGAACTCAGGATTTCCCACGGCGTTCTGCCGGGCGGATTGGAACCTCTGCGTCAAGGTCGTGAACCCATTCGCGAAGCCCACGTTCAGAGACACGGATGAATTATCAAAATGGCTCTCGCTGTCGAACTGATGAATGATGTCCGTGTTCTGCACGCCGCGTTGCAAACTGGTGACCAAAGCCAGACTGACCCCGGGCGTCACGCTCGTGAGGGCGTCGCGGGTGATGTCCTCGTGAATCGGCTGGCCCGCATGGGGAACGTTGCCCAACGGCACGAAGGTCGTCAGAAAATCAATCTTGAAGGCACGGGCCGGTGGCGCGACCGCCAAGCCCACCAGGATCAACACGGTGAGGGCGGTGAGCGCGAAACACGTTTTCGTCTGAAGGGTCTTCATGGGATCATTCTGGAGCTGCGAAATGGGCGGTGTCTCGGACCGCGCGATTCTGGATTTTAATCGGTGTAAACGATCCCTGCGGCCAAGACCTCTCGGCCGCAGGGTTAGTTTTGGCAAAATCAGCGCGTCGCCATCGCCGGCTCGCTCGGCTTGGGCGCGGTCGCCTCGCCCGTGACACAGATATCCTGCGCCCCGGCATGAGTGAAGATGTCCTTGGCTTTGGAGATTTCTTCCGAGTTCTCGGTGTGGACCGAGATGAGGATGTTGCCTTCCTTGATCTTGCCCTCGTAGCGTTTGGCCTCGATCTCAGGAATGCCCAGGCCGATCAAACCGCCGGCGATGCCGCCCACGGTCGCGCCGATGGCCGCGCCACTCAGTGCCGCGATGATCGGACCCGCCGCGATGAACGGGCCGACGCCGGGAATGGCCAGCGCGCCGATGCCGGCGATCCAGCCGAGCGCGCCACCCACGACGCCGCCCGTGCCTGCGCCGGTGATCGCGCCTTCAGGAGCCTTGGTGCTTTTCTCGTGTGCGAAATCGCGCGTTGTCCCCTTGTCGGGAAACAGCGCGGAGATGTCGTTGTTGGAGAAGTTCGCGTTCTTCAGGCTGTCAACGATGCGGTCGGCCTGGTCACGCGAGGTGGCAATGCAGAATACGGATTTCTTGGACATGATGTTTTTGCTTTCTTGGTTTTGTTTTTATTGACCGAAGGAGCGCGACCCGAGGCCGCGCTCCATTTTATTTCTTCAGCAGGATCAGGGACACGAGACGATGAAGGAACCGGCGGCGGCCAGCACCTCGGCCATCGTCTTGGGCACGTCGAAGGACGTGGGGAAGGCCTCGTCGCCATTGACGATATTCAGATACGCGGCGTGCCGCGCCTCGACCGTGGCGATGGTCGCACCCGTGGTTTGCAGCACGGGATCGGAGATGAGGGCAATCGCGCCGTCATAGGCGGAGACGCCGGTGTTCTCCAGGATTTGGGCGACTTGCAAAAACTCTTCCACGCCGGAGTAACCAAAGTTGTACGTGCAGGCCACGACCGGCGTGCCACCCAGGGCGACGATGGTCGAGGTGAGCGCCGCGACGTGCTCCACTTCGTGGTCACGGATGAGCTTGAGGGAATCACGCAGCTTGTCCGCGAGCCTGAAGCCGAGGCGTTTGGTGAACACACCCTTCTTGAACGCACGTCCGGAGAACAGATCCAAACCCTGCACGTAGAACGCTGCTTCCAGATGTTCCAGCGTCAGCGCGTAATTCAAGATCTCGATATCGCTCGGACTGCCCGGCGTGGGCGGCGGCGTGGGCGGACACGGCTTCCGCCGGTTGCCATGATCGTCGTCATCATCGGCGCGCAAGTTCGGCAGGAAGCTCGTCACGGCCAGCGCCGCGGCGCCAGCTCCAAGCGCCTTACCAAAAAAGGAACGGCGATTGGCGGGGGTGGCGAGAAGGATGGACCCGCTCTCGTCAGTCCCGCCGGTGAACAGCGCGAGGCCGTTTTCAAAGGAGGATTTGTTTTTCATAGTTTTTTTTCGTTATGGTTGATGTTCAACGAATGGGTTCCGTTGCTCGCCGCGCTTATTTCACTTCGAGTTGGTTGTTCACGTTCTCCGTGCGCGCGACGCCGTTCGCGATTTCGCCGATGAGGCGCTTCTCCTCCGCAGTTTCCACGGGGCCGCGCAACGTGACCCGGCCATCCATGGTCATGATCTTCACGTTCTTCGCGTTCACCGACATGTTGTCCCGGGCCAAGATTCCCTTGCGAATCTGCGCGGTCATTTCTGTGTCAGACTTGCTGTTGCCCTGATCGAGCGGCGTGAGCGTATTGTTGTTGCGGTCACGCACATTGCGGCGCGTGTTGTCCGCTTCGGACATCGCATTGGTGGTGAAATAAGGATCAACCTTGTAGGCGCGATAAACGCCGTGGGCATACATGGGTTGGCCGAAGTCGGGCCATTCGCTGGACTTGAAGTGCGGCGCGGTGGCCAACATGTCCTTCGAGGCGTCGAGCTGGAGGATGCTGCGATCCGCATTGTAATGCAGCGCGGTCGGCGGCACGGCGCTCAACTCATCGCCCATGCCGAGGAAACCGCCGGAAGAAACGATCACCGCCACAACACGGCCCGCCGATAGATCGCAGATGAGGCTTTCCACCTTGCCAAGCTTCTCGCCCTGCAGGTTCTTGATCACAGTCCCCTCAAGCTTGCTGGCGCGCTGCACGTAGCCGAGTTTCGACCACGACATGTTTTCACCCGCCATGCGATCCTTGTTCCAGGTGCCGTCCGCGTTGCGCGTGGCCACGGTGTTCTGGTTGTCACCTTTGTGGAGAAACACGAAATAGGGTTGCTCGCCGTAATGGATATAGACCTCCGAGACGTGGTTGGAATCGCAGCACATGTCCCACTTGGACATTTCAAACTTGGGCGAGGCGGTCAGCTTCGCCTTGTCCGCGTCGAGGTGAACGACTTTGTTCGCGACATCGTGGTGCAGCGCGCCCGGAGGCACGGCGTGCAGCGTGTCGCCGACGCCGGCAAATCCACCGGTGCTCAGGATGACATTGACGATGCGTCCCGACTCCACGTCCACCGCGAGGTCTTCGATTTTGCCGAGCTTCACGCCCTGATAGCTTTTAACATCCAACCCGATGAGGTCGCCGGCCTTGGCCGCGGCGTTGATGCGATCCCAGCGGCGCGCGTGATCCATGCGATCCGTGTTGCGGATGGTGGTGTCCTGCGCCGTAGCCGTGATCGCGAGCAGCGACGCGGCGGAGGCCAGGGAGAGAAATTGCAGTGTCCGTTTCATAATATATTTCTGTGTTAAGTTTTGTTGTGACGAAATTTGTTTTCCGTGCGGCGCGCAGACTGCGGGGCGAGATGGCGCGTTGAAATGGGGTTCTCTGCTCTGGGGTAAAACCCGGCAGCACGTCGCTCCTCAAATTATTTCCCGAACATTTTCGCGACGAAGAAAATCAGGATGGCCCCGCCCAATCCGCCTCCAAGCAGAAGGTAGATGAACGAGTAACCGGCGGCGGCGACCAGCGGGACAAGAGCGAGAGTATTCATAATTCTGTTTGGTTAAGTTTCAGTTGAAACCAGAAAAAGCCGGGAGAATGCCAAGGCAAAAACCTCCGGTTTTTTTGGGTTTTGTTAGGAAAGTGGGCCGGAGAAGCCCGGCAAACTGCAAGGCACATTGCAGAGTGTCAGACGTGGCGAAACGGAAACGGTCAGAGCGACTGCCCGACTTATCCTCAAGGTGTCCAGGCCAACAGGCCGTCCCAGAGCAGGCCCGTGTGCGCCGCCAGAAACCACAGCGCCACCCGGTCGCCGGGATGGAACAAACCTCTCTGAAGCCACGGCCCGGCGCAGCCGCGCGGCGAAAGTCGCAACACACCGCCGCATCACGTTGCGCCACCAGCCAGGATGTTTCGTCCCGGCTGGATGCGGCCCGCGGTTCTTCCGCGAGTTCCGCTGACGCGCACGCCAGCGACCTGCCGTTGCGTATGAGACGGGCGAGTTCACTATCAGCCCGTCATCAATCTGCGTTCACACTGGTAACTGACCCAAAGGAATTCCCCGGGGTCAGCAAGGAACTTCCCAGTCGCGCAGGGTGCCCGCAAAACCTAACGGTGTTCATGTCCATCAAAGCCAAACAAAAAAATGAAACACCCCGGCCAGGCTGCCGATAGAAAATCGTGAGGAACATATGACCACCCGATGGACCCGGATTTTCTGGTTGAGTTTTTGGATCGCCGGCGCGTGCGCCCCGGCGGGATTGCACGGGGCGCTGACGCCGGAGAAACTTTACCAAAAAGTCCTGCCCTCGGTGATGACCTTGGAAGTGGAAAGCCAGAGCGGGGAAATGTTCGTCGGCACTGCCGTGCTCGCACTGGCCGACGATGTGGCGCTGACGGCCTGGCACGTCGTCGCCGACGCGCGTTCGGTTTGGGCTGTCTTTGCGGACGGTCAACGCGTGAAAGTAATCGGATACGTTGATTGCGACGTTCGACACGACACGGCGTTGCTCAAGTTGGAGAAACGACTTCCCCACCGACAGGCGGCTTTGGGCCGGGAACAGCCCTCAGTGGCGACTCGCGCTTACGTCATCGGCGCGCCCAAAGGCTATGACTTCAGCATCAGCGATGGTTTGATCAGTCAGATCCGAAGCGTCCGTGGCTCGCTCCAATATCAACTGTCCTGCCCGATCTCGCCGGGCAACAGCGGGAGTCCGGTCTTCAATCCGCGCGGGGAAGTCATCGGCATCGCCTCGTGGACCAAAGCCGACGCGCAGAACGTGAACTTCGCCATTCCCATTCAGGAATTCATCCGGCTTAAAGTTTCCGCACGCCCAATGAGCTGGGCGCAACTGGCGGCCACCAACCGCCTCGCGGCTCCGCAAACCAGCTGGCTGGAATCGCGCGACAGCAAGGACACCGCACCCGAAGCAACGACGCAGGGAGGAAGTTACGCCGCGTTCCAGAAACGGTTGCATGACTCGGCGGGCCAAGCAGTGACCGTCGTGGTTCAGGCCGAAGGTGGAACGAACAGTTATACATTCACCGTGAAGTAAAAAACGGAGTGACCACCCGCTCCACCTGGTGAAGGTCTTCGCATCCCTATGGGGTCTTACTCTGCTGGAAGCCGGGTGCCTCCCGCAGCTTTGCGCGGGAACCGTTTACCGGATGCTTTGAGTGCCGCGGCGAAGGCGGCTTGGATGGTTTTGATCAAGTCTCGGGAGACGGTGTTCTTGCTTAGGCAGTTCACGGCCCCGGCCTTGAGCATCGCCTCATGGCGGAGGGTGTCCGTGTGCATGGTCAGGCCGATGACTTTGATGCCCGGCCACTCCGCTGTTATCTCACGCGTGGCTTGGATGCCGTCCAGGTGGGGCATGTTGATATCCATGATCACCAAATCCGGTTGGAGCTTCCGGGCCTGTTTGATCGCATCCCTGCCATTGGAAGCCACGCCGACCACTTCGATTTCTGATTGGTGCGCAAGCAGGGCGACCAGACCATCGCGCATCACTTTGTGGTCATCGGCCAGCACGACGCGAATCTTGGCGGGCTCGGCCCGCGCGACCGCAGGCCTGGCTTTGGCTCGGGGCGCAGGCAATGGAGGTCTGGGCGCCGCGTTGCTCTGGGGTGGTTTTTGCAGCGGGGCGAGCAGCCGGAACTGGCTGCCGCGGCCCGAAGCACTCTGCATTTCCATCCGCCCGCCCAGCAAATGAAGCCGTTCGCGGATGCTGAACAAACCGAGACCGGTGCTGGTTTCACCGCCGTTGCTGGTGCGCGCGGCATCAAAGCCCTTGCCCTGGTCGCTCACGAGAATTTCCAACTGGCCCTCCCCAGTCTCGGTCAGCCGCACCTTGGCCCGCTTGACCCCGGCGTGTTTGACGACGTTGAAGAGGAGTTCGCGCACGGATTGGAAGAGCAAGACCTTCACGCTATCCTCAAGCGGCGCGGTGATGGCCTCGCCCTCGACGCGGACGCTTAAGCGGTGGTTCTGTTCCATCCAGCCCGCGAGCCATTTCAGCGCGCCCGCCAGGTTCCCTTGTTGCAGGGCGACCGGGCTCAACTCATGACTCAGACCCCGCGCCACGTCGTTCGATGCGCAGAGCAACTGTTCGACGCGAACCATTGCCTCAAGGCAGGACTTGGGATCCTTACCCTTGCGCATGATCTCCAAATGCACCGTGGCCCCGACCAGCAGTTGCTGCAGTTCATCATGCAGTAGTTGGGCGATCCGCCGCCGCTCGCGCTCTTCCGACTGGGTCAACTCGACGGCCAGCGCGCGCAGTTGGGCCGTGCGTTCGAGGACGCGCGTTTCCAGTTGCTCGTTGTTCGCGCGGAGTTCTTCGGAAATCGCGATGAGTTCCTCGTTCTGGGTTTGCAGTTCCTCGCTGCTGGAGTGGAGTTTCTCGTTGTTAATTCGGAGTTCCTGCTCCAGACGCTTTCGCTCGGTGATGTCGCGCGCGATTTCCGAAGCCCCCACAATCTCGCCGCGCGCATTCTTGATGGGAGAAATGGTCAGCGAAACTTCCACGGGGGTGCCGTTTTTTCGGCGGCGCGTGGTTTCGTAATTCTGGATGGAGTTTCCGCGCCGGAGGATGTCCCGAATGCGCGTCTCTTCTTCCGCCAGGTCGGCAGGAATGAGCCTCCGAACCGATTGGCCCACCGCTTCCTGTTCGGTGTAGCCAAACAACCGCGCCGCCCCGTGATTCCAACTGGTGATGATGCCGTGGAGGTCTTGGCCAATGATGGCGTCATCCGAGGACTCGACGATGGCCGCCAGGCGGGCGCTGGCTTCCTGCGTTCGCTTCAATTCGTCCACATCCGTGTTGGTGCCGAACCACTGGAGCACGCGTCCTGGCTGGTCTTTCAGCGGCGTGACGCGCGTCAGGAACGGACGGAACACGCCATCGGCCCCGCGTAACGGGAAGGTCATTTCAAACGGGTCGCCCGTGGCGATGGAGGCTTTCCATCGTTCGAGCACCTGCGGCAGCACCTCGGGATCATGCACACTCTGCCAGCCCCAACCCTCCATCTGCTGCGGCGTGGTCCCCGTGTATTCATACCAGCGCTGGTTATACCAGGTGATGAACCCATCAGGCCGGGCCATCCAGGCGAGTTGCGGCATGGCGTCGGCCAGCATGTGGAACTGCTGGTCGCTAGCCCGCAGCGCCTCCTCGGCATGTCGGCGCCCCTCGCGCTGCTCCGCCTCGTTGAGCGCGCGACGCAAGGCGCGCGGCAGGCGTTCCAGGCGATCTTTGAGCACGTAGTCCGTCGCGCCCGCTTTCATCAACTCCACCGCCAGTTCTTCACCGATGGTCCCGGAGACACAGATGAAGGGCAGTTCCGGGGAAATCTCCCGCACCAGGGCGAGGGCGGCGTCGCCGCAGAACCCGGGGACTTTGTAATCCGCCAGCACCACATCCGGCCGCGCCCCGGCGAAGGCGGCGCGAAACTCCGCTCCATCCGCGACGCGGCGCAACGTGTGTTCGAGGCCGGCCCGGCGAAGCTCATGCTCGATCAGCAGGGCATCCCCGTCCGAGTCTTCGAGGTGCAGGATGCTGGGGACTTTTTTCATGAAAGGGAGGGGTTCGCCGGCGCGGGCGGCGGCTGATTGACGACGCCCCAGAAGTCCCAAATCGCCTGGAGCGACGAGCGGAAGCGGGTGAAGTCAATGCACTTGACCACATAGCCGCTGGCCCCGAGTTCGTAAGCCCGCTGCACGTCGCCGTCGTGGGCGGAAGCGCTCAGCACGACGACCCGGGCGAGCCGCTGCACCGGCATGGCTCGCATCCCCTCCAAGACCCCGAAGCCATCCACGCGCGGCATCTTGAGATCGAGCAGCACGACGGTCGGCGGGAGTGGCTCGTGTCCGGCCGGCGCGCCGCGGCCTTCCAGAAAATCGAGCGCCTCCGCGCCGTCGGAGACATGGGTGATGCTGACGCCCGGCGCGATTTTCTTGAGCACCAGCAAGGCCAGTTCGGCGGAGAGGATGTCGTCTTCGACGAGCAGAATATGGCGGTTTTTCATGAGTCAGTGGCGATGGTTTCTCCGTTCTTGGGCAGTGAAAAGTAAAAACTCGCGCCCTGGCCGGGCTGGCTCTCGGCCCAGATGCGGCCCCCGTGGCGGTGGATGATCCGGCGCGAGGTGGCCAAGCCGATGCCGGTACCCTCGAACTCCTTGTGGGAGTGCAGCCGCTGGAAGACGCCGAAGAGCTTGTCCGCGTAGCGCGGATCGAAGCCCGCGCCGTTGTCGCGGACGCGGATGACATCCTCCGCCGACCCGCTCTCACAGGTGATCTCGATCACTGCGGCGGGCTGGGTGCGGGTGAATTTGAGGGCGTTCTCCAGCAGGTTCGCCAGCACCTGGCGGAGCATCGCGGGGTCGGCCCGCACCACGGGCAGCGGACCGATCTTCCACTCCACGACGCGGCCTGCGAGGTCGGGCTGGAGGTGGGCGCGGATTTCCCCGAGGAGTTCTTCGAGATTCACCCCGGTGGGGCGGAGGCCGGCCCGGCCGAGGCGCGAGAAGTCGAGCAGGGCATCAATGAGCTGCCCCATGCGCGAGGCGGCGTCCGCGATGCGCGGGAGGTATTGGGCGGTGGTCTCGTCGAGCTTGCCCTCGGCGCCTTCGGCCAGCAGCCGGATGAAACCCGAGACGTGCCGCAGCGGCGCGCGCAGGTCGTGACTCACAGTGTAGCTGAAGGATTCCAGCTCGGCATTCGATTCGACCAGCGCGGCGGTGCGCTGGGCGACGCGCTGCTCCAGATCGGCGTTGAGCTGCCGGATTTGTTCCTCGGCCTGCTTGCGCGCGGTGATGTCGCGCAAGGTGGCGGTGAACATCGGCGGCTCCAGGTCGGCAATGCGGCTGATGGATAACTCCGCAGGAAACTCCCGGCCCTCCGCATGCAGCGCGGGCATCTCGATCCGTTGGCCCAACACCCGGCTCTGCCCCGTGGCCAGATAACGCGCCAGACCTTCGTAATGGCGCTGGCGCAACCGCTCGGGAATGATCAATTCCGCCAGCGGTTGGCCGACGGCCTCTTCGCGCCGGTAGCCGAAGGTTTGTTCCGCAGCAGGATTGAAGTCCGCAATTTTTCCTTCGTGATCCATCGTGATGATGGCATCGAGCGCCCCGTTGAGAATGGCGGATTTTCGATTTTCGCTGGCGAGCAAATCTTTTTCCGACTGCTTGCGCCGGGTGATGTCTTGCAAATAAACGGAAATGCCGTCCTTGGAGGGATAGCCGCGGACTTCCAACCACGCGTTCAGCGGCGGGTAGAATAATTCAAACTCGACCGTCACCTGCCCGTCCATGCAACGACGATAATTTTCCTCGACCACCGTACCGAGGGTGTCGGGCAATTCCTCCCAAAGATTTTTGCCGGGAAGATCGCCCTGCGCTTTGCGCAGCGGCCTCAGAATTTCTTCCGCCCGTTGATTCAGGAAAGTGAAGCGCCATTCCTTGTCCACGGTGACAAACGCGTCGGTGATGCTTTCGACGATGTTGGTCGTGCGCTGGTGGGATTCGCGCAAATCTTCTTCCGCCCGCCTGCGCCGAATCCATTGCGCAATCCCCTCCGTAATCGGCGCAAGTTCCTTGAGCACCGTTTCGGAAAGCGCGTGACGGGCGAAGAGCGCCATGACTCCCAGGACGCGGCCTTCGAGAAGCATCGGATAACCGGCAAATGCCACCATGCCTTCGCGCTGCGCCCATTCGGGATCACTGATGTTCGCGTCTTGCTGAACGTCGTTGGTCAGCAACGGCTGCGCGCTTTGGGCGATGCGTCCGATTTTGAATTCGCCGACTTTCACGCGCCCGTGCGGCCCGTTGAGATGCGTGTAGAGGCCCGCGCTGGCTTGCAGTTCCAAAACATTTTGCGATTCGTTCAACGTCCAGACACGGGCGAAAGCCGCGTCGAGGTGTTTGACCAGTGCTTCGGCGCAGTGTTGCAAAACCGCGGACAAACTTTCGCCGCTGACCAGCGCGGCGCTGATGTCTGCGCGCAACGCAG
The DNA here is from genome assembly GCA_043758205.1 of Akkermansia sp. GTDB lineage: Bacteria > Verrucomicrobiota > Verrucomicrobiia > Limisphaerales > SIBH01 > JANNGC01. The sequence goes on along the minus strand of JAYVNY010000008.1, from coordinate 12,535 downwards.
TCAGCCGCACCCGCTCGCGCAATTCCGCCTCCGCCTGCTTGCGCGCGGTGATGTCGCGGACGATTTTCGAAGCGCCAACGACCTTGCCCGCCGCGTCCTTGATTGGGGAAAGGGTGAGCGAGACCGGCAGGCGGCGACCGTCCTTCGTCATGCGCAGGGTTTCGAATTGCGCGACGGGCTGACCGGCGAAGACTTGTTCCAAAATACCCTTCTCCTCCTCGATCAGGTCGGGCGGGGTCAGATGCAGGCTGGGATTACCGATGATCTCTTCCGCGGTGTAACCAAACATCCGCTCCGCGCCCGCATTCCAAGTGGTGACGACGCCGTCCAGCGTCTTGCTTAGAATCCCGTCATCGCAGGAGGACACGATAGCTGCCAGCCGCGCCTGGGCTTCCCCCGCCTTCTTCCGTTCGGTGTTGTCGCGCGTGAAGCAGCGGGTGTGGACGAATTTTCCATTCTCTCGCAGCACGTTGGAATTGATGAGCACGTCCCGGATGGAACCATCTTTGCAACGGAGCCGCGCTTCGTAATTATCGAGCGTAGCGTCCTGCGTGAGTCTCCTGAGAATGTCCTGGATGACCGGCTCGTCCGCATGAAACTCAGCGATGTGATGGCCGATGTATTCCTCACGGGAATAGCCAAGCAGTTGCATTTCGGTGCGATTGGCCCAGAGAATGATTCCATCCGCTCCGACCCAGTGCATACCTACGCTGGCGTTCTCCACGAAGTCCCGCAGTTCTCGTTCGGTTCGTTGCAATGCTCCTTCGGCGCGATTGAGTCGGGCCGCATTGAGCCACGCGAGCGCGGCCAGAATCGCTGAACAAAGTATGGCCGTTGTTCCCACGTTGAACTCCGGCGGATTCTGCCGTCCCCCAAGAAAGGTTAGGACGAACCCGCCGAGCGCCGGCGGAACCAGCAGACACGCCAGCAGCAGCCATCGGAACTCCCGGCTGGCTTGCGTGCGGCCGGTCAGGGTTCGCATCGCTCCGCGTTCGGGTGCGATCAGGAGAATCGCCAGCGCCAGCGAGATCAAAGCCAGCGCCGTGGGCACGGCCATGTAAGAGTGGCGCGAGCCGAACGCCAGCACACTCATGTTTCCATAAGCGTAAGACAGGAGGATGTATCCCGGCACAAACGTCATCGCCAACCCCAGCCATTGCGCCGGGCGCACTCCCTTCCGCGTCTCGTATCCGAGCAACAAAATTCCCAGCGCACCCAAAAGGAAACTCAAGGCGGAGGGCGGGGACATGCGGCCCGGATGCGAGGTGCCGATGATGGACCCATCCCGGAAGAGCAGTTCATCGAGGCCGAAATTCGTATCGAACCCATATTCCAGCAGCGTGAGCGCACCAATAAGTCCCGCCCAGCCAGCGAAAAAATGGGACAATGCGCGAAGGAGTGGAGCGGACGCTTTCCCTTCCCGAAACGCGAGGGCGAGCCCCAGTAACATGAGACACAACGCAGCATTCGGTTTCATTTCCGAACCACTGGCCAGGAAGCTTCGCCATGGCGGTTGATCGAAAATCCAACCTGCCATTCCCAGCTCGCCAAAGCAGAAGGCGATGGCCAACAAACCACGCGCCGTCCATTGCGCGACGGGGCGGATGTGCGAGTCCGCCGCGTTTAACGCCGTTGCGCTATGGCCGTTTTCGATTGGCATATTCTCCTTTCCTCCCAGTAATTCACATCTCCCCGCACGGCGGTTATCTCTTCCAACTTGTTGATGCGGACGTGCTGGCCGGCATGGTCTTCGGTCTCGTCTTTCAGCTTCGCCATGAGACGCCCCAATCGGGCGAGGGCCGCGTCGTAGGGCTGCAAGAATTCGTCTTGGCCGGTGATGAGAAAGCCCCTCTGCCCCGTCTCGGCATCGCCCAGCGCCAGCAGCACGTCGGCGGTCAAGTCCCGCACCTGATGCGAGTGGGCGACCCAACGGGCGTCCTCGTCGAACTGACGCGTGTACTGGCAGGAAATCACCGGGATGAGCGGCAGCAACGCCACAATCAGCCCGCCGCCGAGCCACGCCGAGGGGTCAAAGGTCCGTCTCACGGCCTGAACCTCCGAACGTCCATGGCGCGCCCGGGCCACATGAATATTCCATCGGGATCATACTGGCCCGTGAACTCGATCTCGCTGTGCGCCAGGTGAATGTGATCGAGCGCGGTTTTTTTCGGCTGCACGAGCCGGTTCAGATGGTAGCCAAGCGAGCGGACCGTGGCCGTCAGCGCGGCGGCGGTTGAGGAAGGTGCCTGTGTTTTCATGAGGAAATTTCCCCTGCGGCGTTCCTTTAGCGCCGGATTGCAGCCGGGAGGTAGGGAGACTTTCCATGCTTGTGTCGACGACACCTGCAAGAGGAGGGCCGATGCCGGTACATTCCTTTGCCATCAGTCAACCTTTGGCGGAGTCAGCAGGCGAATCAAGAACGAAAAAGAAAGCACGTTTTTCCATCCGTAAGCACGGATAGAACTACTTTCTCCACCGGCGTGCAACTGGGGTGAACACCTCATGGAAGCGGGGAAGGAGACCAGTTGATGATGGGGTTTCAAACGGCAATTTATTATTCGTGACCGCAAACAAGGAGTAACTAGGCGTGTCGGAGATGCGAAGGCTCCGGCGCGTTTCCTCCCAGCGAAATGATATGCAAGACGACCCCAAACACTCCCGGTTGGAAATCACCGTCTCCTGGATCACGATTTTGAAGGTCTTCCTGGCGTGTTTGCTCGCCTATCTGGCCGTCCGGCTTTGGCACTTGATGGAGTTGCTCTTGCTGGCTTTGTTGATCGCGCTCGCCTTTCGGCCCCTGATGCAATGGACCCGACGGCGGCACTGGCCTCAATGGGGCGGCGTGCTCCTCGGCGCTTTGATCCTTCTGGGCTCCACCACTCTCTTCGTGGTTATCCTGGTTCCCACGGTCGGCACCGAGGGCGCGGCGTTTATCAAGCAGTTGCCTGCCTTGAAGGAGCAGCTGTTCGACGGGTTGCCGTCCTCCGGCCCCATCCGGGAATTCGCCACCCAAATCTCCAATGCGCCGATGTTTTCAAATCCGGAAACCATATTGAAGCAGATGGCCGCCTGGGGCAGCCTCGTTCTGGAAGCCCTCCTCGGGTTTTTCGTGGCGCTCATGGTCTCCATCTATTTCCTCGCCGACGGGGAACGGGTGTACCAATGGCTGCTGGCCTTCCTGCCCCAAACCCAGCGCCAAAAAATGGCCGTGGCGGGCGAGGAAATCGCCACCGTCGTGGGCCATTACATGGTTGGGCAGGTCATCACCTCGGTCCTGTGCGCGGTTTACTCTTTCGGGGTTCTCTTCGTCCTGGGCGTGCCAAGCGCCGCTCTGCTGGCGGTCTTGGCAGGCGTCCTTGATGTGTTGCCGTTGATTGGCTTCTTTCTCTTCGCCATTCCCGCAGTCGCCCTTGCCTTCACCGTTTCACCGATGACCGCAGCCTGGGTGGCCGCGCTCTACATCGCTTACCACTTGCTCGAAAACTATTTCATCGTGCCCAAGGTTTATGGCAATCGCCTGAGACTCTCCACGCTCACCGTGCTCGTCTCGTGTTTGGCCGCCGGCCTGGTGGCCGGAGTGGTGGGCGTGATCCTTGTGCTTCCGTTGGTTGCCTCCTATCCGATTATCGAGCGCATCTGGCTGCAACCTTACCTGGAGCGCGGAACCGTCCAGAAACACGCCGAGCTGGCCGCGAAAGAGTCTCCCGAAAAGTGATCGGCGTTTCTCCCGTCAACGTGTCCGCGCGAACAGCCCGCGCCAGAGCGCGCCAGTGTGCGCGGCCAGAAACCACAGCACCGTCTGACCGTCCGGATGAAACAAGGCCCGCTGGAGCCAGCCGGCCCAACGCAGCCGGGAGGCGAAAGCGGCATCGCACCGCCGCGCCACCTTCTGCTGCGCCACCCGCCAGGTCATTTCGTTCCGGCTGTAGGCAGCCAGCGGTTCCGTCGCGAGTTCCGCCGACTCGAACGCCAGCGACATGCCGTTGCCCGTGACCGGCGGGATCATCGTCAGCGCATCGCCGAGGCAACATTCCGTCCGGGCCAGCGCGCGTTGTGGGCGGAGGGAAATTCCAGCGACAGAGGAAAAAGATTCTTCGATGAACTCCGCTCCGGCGAGCCGCGCGCGCAGCGCGGAGCCTTCCGGCCCGCGCAACCATTCCGGCCAGCGCCCCGCCAAATCCGGCTCCGTGGTCCGGCTGCGAAAGAGTCCGCACACATTCACCACGCCGCCCGCGAGACGGCACAGGCCGACGTAGCCGGAGGGCACAAGGTGCATTTCCAAATCCGCGTGGAGCGTCACGTTGCGCGCGTGAGCCTTGAGGGCGAAGAGTCGCCAGCCCTCGACCACCGGCTGCGCGCGACGCCCGCTGGCCCGCACGATGCCGTCCGCAAACTCCGGCTGCATCCACCGCTCGCGCTCGCGCAGGACGCCGCCGAGCCGCTGAAACTCACGGGCCAGCAGTTCATCCAGCACGAAACGCGACAGACACCACGCGGGTTGCGGCAGCGTTTGCTGAAGCTCACGCCCAGGCGCGGAAAAAAATCTCGCCGTTGTCGCCGTGTGAACACCGACCTGCCGCAACTTCTCCGCGAGGCCGAGTCGGGTGAGCACGGCCTGACCCTGGCCGCTGATGAATTCACCGCAGACCCGGTGTCGCGGATACCTTCCGGCTTCGATGACCGTCACCGGCACGCCGCGCTGGCGCAGACCGAGGCCCAGCGTCAGCCCCGCCAGTCCGCCACCGACGATGAGGATGGGTTTCATGGTTTCATTTTCGCCGGGCCACGAAGCAGTGGCTGAACAAACCGCTCGCTTGGTCGCGCAACTGCCACCCGACCACGGACGGCCAGAGCGCGGACAATTCATCATCCGCGAATCCCGCGCGCACACTCACAGGCGCGTCGTGCCGCGTGATCGCGTTGCAACCGATGAGTCCGAGGAGCCGCGAGGCTGCAAGCGGGAGCGCGGCGCGGCGCGGTTCACAGGCCACGAACACATGAGTGCGCGCCGCCGCGTGGGACAGCAATTCACGCAGCCGCTCCGTTTGAAAATGATGCAAGAACAGATTCGCCAGCAACCAGTCGGCGGGCGGGCCGGACTGCGCGAGCCAGTCGAAGACATCGGCCTGCACCACTTGCACGTCCCAGCCCAAAGCCTGAAACGCCTGCCGCGTTTTCGCGCGGACGAGGTTCTGTCGGTCCACGAGCACGGCGGTGATTCCCGCTTCGCGGGCGGGCCAGCGCGCCGCGAGACGCAGCAGGAAAGTTCCATCGCCCGCGCCGAGTTCGACGACGCGGCGCGGAGTGGAAGGGGCGATTTGGCGCAAGGCGCGGTGGAAAATTCCGGCGTGGTCCATCCACCAGTTCACGCGCTGCAAATCACCGCGTGACGCGATGGCTTCGGGCGCATCGGCGGGCAATTCATCCAGCCACTCGGGTTCAACGCGTCGGAGCATGAGCAATTCACTCCACGCGCAGCAGCGCGCCGTGACAACTGAAGCCCGCGCCAAACGAGGACAGCCACCACCAGCCGCCCGGATTGTTTTCCGCCAGCGATTTCTGCAACGCGAAGAGCACAAACGGGCTGCTGATATTGCCACAGTCGCGCAACAAGTCCGCGCTGTGCCGCACCTCGCTCGCGGATAAATGCAGCCGTTCCCGCAGCGCCGCGAGCACTTCGCGTCCACCCGCGTGCAAAACCCAGCCGGTGATTTCTTCCCGCGGCACGCCGGCGCGATGCAGCGTTTCAGTGAGAACAGTTTCCGCGTGCCGGGCGGCGAGCGCAGGGACTTCGCGAGAGAGAATATTCCGTAGCATCCCGCCCTGGTGCTCAAAGCGCAGCAAGTCGCGGTCAGCGGGACTGAGCGTCGTGCCCGCCGCCGTCCATTCCACCCGCCGTGTCTCGGGACGCGGCGTGGCGGAGAGCACCGCCGCCGCCGCGCCATCTCCGAAGAGACACGCGCTCACGAGCACGCCGGGATCGTTGTCCAAATAAAACGCCGCGCTGCACACCTCGACGCAGACCGACAGCACCTTCTGCGCACGGCCCGAGGCCAGCAATGCTTCCGCCGTGCGGAGATTCGGCAGCGCGGCCCCGCAGCCTTGGCCGACCAAATCGAGCGCGAGCGCATCCGAGCGCAGCCCCAACCGCTCGCTCACATAACTCGTCAGCCCCGGACACAGGTAGCCGGTGCAAGTACTGATCAGCACCGCATCAATCTCGGCGGGGGAAGTGTTCGCGTCCGCCAACGCGCGTTCGGCGGCTTGGGTGGCGAGCATCGGCGCGTGTCGCGCAAAGCGGGCCTGCAACGCGTCCGGCGTCAGATCGAAGGCGGTTTGCAGATCGTCCAGGGCGAGATGACGGGTGGCGATGCCGTTGTCGCCGAGCAACACTTTCTTGAGCACGGCGCGGCTCCGGGTGCCGAGACCGGCGAAGGCCGCCGCCGCTTGCAGCGCGATCCAGCAATCGCGCTGCGTGTAGCGCGTGGCTGGAAGAGCCGTACCCAAACCAATGAAGAACATGAACTACAGTATCTTGAAACCACGATCCCTGACGAGCCGGTTCACTGATTTCGGGTGTGATTGAAAGTGGCGGTCAGGAGCGCGGGCGTCCCGCCCGCCTGAATGGAACCACGAGCCGTTCCGCCCCGGACGTGTGGAAGGCTGGAAACGTTCCGCGCCTTCCGGCGGGCGAGACGCCAGCGCTCCTGCGTGCTGCCCGCCACTTCTAATCACACCCGACTGTCCAGCAGGATGAAAGGCACCGATCGTCGGGGCTATGGGGTGTTCACTGTAGTTGAGCTCGAGAAGAACGGACGGCTTCGACACGGCGACACGGCCTGTCCTGACCGTGGCTGAATCTGACAACGCTTCTTCATGAGAAACATCCGTGGCGGGCAGTGCTCATGGGTTTGCGCCCGGCGTGGTTCGCTTCCTCTGCGGGCGGCGCAGCGCGACCCACCACACCCACACGACCAACACCACCTGAAGCGGCAGTCGCACCCACAGCATCCAGGGCGGAATTCCAAAACGCTCCGGATGGAGAGCCATGTGGAGGTTGGCGGGAAAAACCGCGACGAGCAACGCGAGCAATCCCCACCCCGCCGCGCGCCGCCATGGGCGAATGAGCAGACCGAGTCCACCCGCGATCTCAGCCAACCCGCTGACGATGACCAGAATCTTGGGCGATGGAAATCCGGGCGGGACGATGCGTTCATAAAAGTGCGGATGCAAAAAATGATTCACCCCCGCGAAGACAAAGAACAACGCGGCCAGCCAGCGCCACGCGTCTCGCATTGATTCACCGCGAAAAAAAGATTTCCATCGTTCCATATCTCTGGCTGTTCATGATTTTTCTCACCGACGATCCCGCCGCCGCAAGATTACTCATGCTTTGATGCCAGAGGGTGTTCATCCCGTCACCGAACGAAAAGGAATATCCGCGCGTGGCGACTGTCGCGCCGCAGAAGGGTCGGGTGGCCTCGGCGGAAATCGCCGTGTTCATCGTCGGCCCCGGGTCACAGGCGCGTTTAGAGGAAGCGCAGGTGCCGGGGCGCTTTTCAACGCCGGTTCGAGGCGCTTTTTTTCTGACGTCTTTCCTCGAGCAGCGTGCGGCGCAGTTCGAGTTCCGTCATCACGAGATGACTCAGCGCGCGCAAGTCCTCTTTTTGTGTGGCGGTCAGGGTCCGGAGCGTTTTGTCCATGACGCAAATCGTACCCAAGGCCCGATTGTCCGGCGTGATCAGGGGAACGCCGGCGTAGAAGCGATACTGCGGACCGGAAGCCACGAAAGGGTTGCCCGCGAAACGCGGGTCGCGCCGGGCGTCGGGAATGATGAAGACTCCCCGTTGCATAATCGTGTAGGCGCAAAAGGCGAATTCGCGCGGCGTTTCCCGGAGACGCACTCCGACCTTGGCCTTGAACCATTGACGGGCATTGTCGATCAGCACCACCAGCGCAACCGGTGTGTCACAGACATGCGAGGCCAGCCGGACGATCCCGTCGAAGCTCCTTTCCGGCGGTGTGTCCAGAATGTCGTAGCGCTGGAGCGCGGCCAGACGCTGCGCTTCATCTTTGGGCATGGGAATTTTGAACCCGTTTGATTTGCGCCAATCAATGGGCAGGGGGTTCCTTGCGGCTCCTGATGGTTTTTGTTTTTTCATGCTCGTCGCTGGCTGCTCGTCGCTGGCCTTGGTCGTCCGCTGATGCCCGGATCATAATTGCCGGCGAAATATGCCTGCAAGCTCATCGAACATTTTACCGATCTTCGACCGGTTCTTGAACTCGGCGCGTGTCATCAGGCGCGACTTGCGTTTGTCCTCCTCGAACACCTTCACCTGTTCGACGGCGAAGGTGGCGTCATGGATGTTCAAATTGGCTTCGTCGTTCAGACGAAAGGAGCGGTCGTCGAAATTAGTCGAGCCGACCGAGACCCACACATCATCCACAATGAGCACTTTGCAGTGGTACATCGTGGGCTGGTATTCGTAGATTTCCACGCCACCCTCGAGCAACTCGGCCCAACGGGAGCGACTCGCGCTCTGGACGATTTTCGCGTCGGAGTGCGGGCCGGGCACAATGATTTCAATCTTCACCCCACGCTTCCGTGCGGCCAGGAAGGTCTCGATGGCCAGATCGTCCGGGACAAAATAGGCTGCGGAGAGCCGAATGGTGTTGGTGGCCGAGGCAATCGAAAGCAAATACATGAGGCGTACACTTTCGCTGCCCTCGCTGTGCGAGCTTTTGAAGACTTGCGCCCGCGAATCTCCCACCGGCTTGAGTTCGGGAAAATAGTCCTGACCGAACAAAACCTTGGCCCGAGTTTTGATCCAGTTGTCGGTGAAAGCCGCCTGCATCTGCGCCACGGCCGGTCCCTCGATCTGATAATGCGAATCGCGCCAATGGTCTTTGGACTGCGCGTGCCCGGTCCACAGATCGGCGATGCCGACGCCGCCGGTGAACCCGACGCGACCATCCACGACCAGCAGCTTTCGGTGCGTGCGGTTGTTGATCCGGGCCAGCGTGTACCAGCGGATTGGATGATAGCGTTCCACTTCCACCCCGGCTGATTTCAGATCTTCCAGGAACTTTTTCTCGATCTTGCCGGTGCCCACCGCGTCCAGCAGCACATGCACCTTCACCCCGGCCCGGGCGCGCTCGCACAACGCCTCCGAAAACTCCTTGCCGATGTCGCCCGACCAGTAGATGTAGGTCTCGAAGGTTATTGTTTCGCGCGCGCCACGAATGGCCGCGAGCATGGCGGGAAAAATCTCATCGCCGTTTTGCAACGCGGTGACGCGGTTGCCGGCCAGGATGCCCGGTCCGAGCAAGTTCCCCATCGTGCGAAGAAATTGCGGATCGCTGACCGCGAAGCGATGCGTGAGCTGGTAGCGAACCTGTTTTTCTCCGGCGCGGAGATTCAAGGTCAGCACGGTCAGACAGACCGTCACCACTACGGTGATGAGGATCATGAGCGGCATCCTGGCTTTCGGAAATTGCTTCATTTTTTCGTGCGGCATAAGTGTTTGTCTCGGAGTTCATCCTGCCCGGCGCAGGCCTGGTTCGCGATCCCAAATCCGTCCTTGCTTCGCAGCGGCGATGAATTTTGCGACGGCTTTATCATTTGAGAGTGAAACGACACCCGCGTCTGGTTTGACGCCGGCGCGGTCGAGCAGGGGCTGGGCTTCGGCGGTGTGGCCGAGCACTTTGAGATGCGCGAAGGCGTCGCCCGCCCAGGCGACGGCGGCGGCTTGAGTGGCGATGTCTTTGGCCCCGGCTTCAGACGCAAGGATGACGGCGGCGTCGAAGAACACGGAGGGTGCGGCCGAGAGCGGGAAGTCGGCTTCGATCAAATTGCCGTTCCTGTCGGTCGCGCCGCCAACTTTCAGAGCAATAACGGCGAGCGCGGCTTTCTCGGTCTTGGCGCTGCGGCGGAGTTTGGCGAGGAGCGCGGCGTCAAAGCCATCGGTGATGAGCACGCCGATCTTGCGCCCGGCCAACGTGGCCGGTGCTTTGCCCACCATGCTGAGCGCGGGCGACGGTTTCAGAGCGCGCGGTGCGACGGGGGGTGTGATGGCGTCGGCTTTCTCGGGCATTCCAAGTGCGGCAGCGACCTGGTCGTGCAGGGAAGTTTCAATGTTCGCGAGGTGTCCGAGCATCCGCAGCCGGATTCTTTTAGTTTCGACCTTGGCCAGTTCAAAGGCGAACGCGCTCACGATGTGGGTCTGCTCTGGCCGGGTCATCGAGCGGAAAAACATCCGCGCTTGCGAGTAATGATCGGCGAAAGTCTCGGAGCGTTTGCGCTGCTTGGTGGCGTCGAGCGGCTCGGGATGACTGGCGAATCCGCGCGTCGGATTTTCTCGCGGCACGCCGCCGTCGAAGCTGTTCGGCTCGTAGTTCACGCGCCCCTTCGGCACTTCCATCTGGCGGAGGCCGTCGCGCTGGAAATTGTGCATCGGACAGCGCGGAGCATTGACGGGGATCTGATGAAAGTTCGGCCCGCCCAGCCGCGAGAGCTGCGTGTCCTGGTAGGAAAAGAGCCGCCCCTGGAGCAGCGGGTCGTTCGAAAAATCTATGCCGGGGACGATGTTCGTCGGCAGAAAAGCCACCTGCTCCGTCTCGGCGAAGAAGTTGTCCACGTTCCGGTTGAGCACCATTTTCCCGACCATGCGCAGCGGGATGATTTCCTCCGGGATGAGCTTCGTCGGATCGAGCACATCGAAATCGAGTCCGTCCGCCGTGGCCTGGTCGAAGACCTGCAGGCCGAGTTCCCATTCCGGAAAGTCACCGCGCTCGATGGCTTCCCACAGGTCGCGACGGTGGAAGTCGGGGTCCGCGCCGTTGATCTTCACCGCTTCATCCCAGAGCACCGCGGCGGCGCCGAGCTTGGGCCGCCAATGAAATTTCACAAAGCGCGAGACGCCGTGCGCGTCCATCAGCCGGAAGGTGTGGACGCCGAAGCCTTCGATCATGCGGAGCGAGCGCGGAATGGCGCGGTCGGACATGGCCCACAGCAGCATGTGCATGCTCTCGGGCGTGAGGGAAACAAAGTCCCAGAAGTTATCGTGCGCCGAGCCGGCCTGCGGAAAGCCGCGATCCGGTTCCATCTTCACCGCATGGACGAGATCGGGAAACTTGATCGCGTCCTGGATGAAAAAGACGGGGATGTTGTTGCCGACCAGATCGTAGTTGCCCTCGGTGGTGTAAAATTTCACCGCGAAGCCGCGCACATCGCGCGCGAGATCGCCGGAGCCTGCGCCGCCCGCGACCGTGGAGAAGCGCGCGAAAACTTCGGTCTTCACCGTGGGATCCTGCAAGAACGCCGCTTTGGTGATGTCGCCCAATGACTCATAGACTTGGAAGTAACCGTGCGCCCCGGTGCCGCGCGCATGGACGATTCGTTCGGGAATCCGCTCGTGGTCGAAATGCGTGATCTTCTCCCGCAGGATGAAGTCTTCGAGGAGCGTCGGCCCGCGCTCGCCCACTTTGAGCGAGTTCTGGTTGTCGGCGATGGGCAGGCCGTGATTTGTGGTCAACGAATCAGCGAGCTTCGTGACCGTCTGGTGAGTCTCGGCCACGGGCGATGCCCCGGAGTTTTTTGGAGAAGATTTCGCAAGGGCGGATGGTCGTTTTTGTTTCTTCATAAAATAATGAGGATTTATGCGGGCATCGGCGCGGGATATTTTTCATCGCCCGCGCCGCTCTTCACCGCGCCGCGCCGCGCGTCGGCTTCGAGCAGTGCGTCATTGATCGCCAGGCCGGCCCGCATCCCCTCCGCTGCCGCGGCGATGATGAGTTGCACGCCCTGGCTGGCGTTGCCCACCACGTAAACTCCGGGGACGCCAGTGGACGCATCGTCGCCGCACTTCACGCAACCATCGTCGGGGCAGCATTCACAGCCGAGCATCTCGGCGAGCGGCGAGCGCTGGTGCTGGCCGGGGGAGAAAAAAAGCGCACGACGGGCGTCCGTGCTGCCGTCCTGAAACACGATGCGCCTGAGTCGCGGACCGGTGCCTTCAAGCCGGGCGATGGGCGTTCGAATTACCTTCACGCTGTTCCGTTTTAGCGGCTCCAGGGCGGCGAGGCTGCAGATTTTCCCGCCATTTGTGCAGAGCACGATCTCCTTGCTCCACAACCGCAGCTCCAGGGCGAGGTCCACGGCATCCTGATCGCAGCCAAGGACGGCAATTCGTTGTGCGCGGTGCTCCCAACCATCGCAGTACGGACAATTATGCGCGGACACGCCATAGAATTGCCGGAAGTTTTTGATGGCCGGAAGTTGGTCCACCAGCCCCGTCGCGAGCAGGAGGAATCGCGAGGCAACCCGCTCGCCCCCTTCCAAAGTAACCGTGAATTGCCCGTCGCCGCGCTTGGCGTGCTTCACTTTGATCTTCCGAAAAGTCACCGTCTCATACGGCGTGAGCTGCTCGCGACCGACTTGCAAAAACTTGGCCGGTGACATGCCATCGCGTGTGAGATAGCCGTGCAAGGCGTGCGACGCGGCATTGCGCGGCTCGCCCGCATCACAGACCAGCAC
>JAYVNY010000007.1:0-9731 GCA_043758205.1 Akkermansia sp. | reverse complement strand
CTTGTGACAAAATCGCCACCGCTGCTCCGCACCGTCAGTTCGAAGCTGATGTTCGAGCCGCAAAGAAAACCCGGCAGCGTGGAAATCTGGAACGGCGTCATGTTCGTCCCGCGCGCGCTCACGCCGAGATTCGGATAGTCCGACGGCACCGGCGCGATGATGACGTGCGCCGTGAGGCTGACGAGCGAGGCGGTGATGTTCGAGAGCGCCGCGCCGCTGGCGTTGGTCACGGCCACGCGCAGGTGATTGCACTCGTTGGCCTGGATCAAGCCGTCGCCGTTGCCGCCGTTCACTTCTGCCGCGCTGCTTTTCAGCGGCGTGTTGGTGAAGACGAGCGCCACGTCGTTGCCGGAACCGGCGTCGTAACGGACAAGAAATTTCAACCCGCCGACCTTGAGCACGGCACCTGGCGGCAGCCCGGCGAAGGTGCCGGTGATGGAATCCGATCCGTCGTTGGTGAGGATGATGAAGGACTGGCCTTCCTTCGGCGCGAAGCCGCCCGCCAGCGAAACATTCAACGCACTGACGCCGAGAGAAGCCGTGCCGCGCACGTTCAACTGATCGTGCTGCACGCCGGCGATCAGTCCACCGAGCTCGACTTGGAAGCTGGCGTTGGAACCGGAGAACGTCGCGTTGCCGCAATTCAGCATCCCCACGCCGCCGCCCGGCGCGATGCGCCCGCCGCTGGCCGTGATATTTCCCACCTCGCCATCGCCGCCGAGCGTCGCGTTCGTGCTCACGGTGATGCTGCTTTGCTGAATGCCGTTCACGAGCAGCGTGCCGGCGAGGACGGTGACGGTGGACGAGTTCGTGTTGTTGCCGCTCAACGTGAGTGTGCCGCCGCCGAGTTTGCGGAAACCGCCTGCGCCATTGATGGAACCGTCGAAGAAGCTTGAACTGCCGTCCGCCCCGAAACCGGGATTGCCGCCCGCGCTGATCGCGACGTGGCCCTCGCCGGACAGCGCGCCAATGCTGTCGCTGCCGCCCCCGAAATCGAGCAGGCCGGAAACCGTGATGAACACCGGGGCGGTGTTGGCGATTTGCGGTCCTGCTCCGCTCGCGTAACGCACCGCCTCCGAGTCCGCGAAGCCGAGGCCGTCGCCAATCACGAGCGGGCCGAGAATCGCGCCGTCGCTCGCGCTCTTGTTCAGCAGGAGCGTGCCGCCTTCCACCGTGGTCACGTTCGTAAAAGTGTTCGCGCCCGTGCCAGACAACGCCAGCACGCCGCTCGATTCCTTGGTCAGCGCGCCCGCGCCGCTGATGACGCCGCTGAGTTCCAACTGCCCGCCGTCGTCCACCAGCACGCGGGCGTGGTTAAGGAGCGCGATGTCGCCCGCCCATGAATTCGTCGCGCCGCCCGCGCTGTTCACCGCAGTCGCGCCGGGCGTGTTGTTGTTTAACGTGAGCAGCTCCGCGCCGACATTGCGCGGCCCGTCGAGCGTCAGCATCGCGCTGCCGACGATTTGCACGCCGCCGTTCGTGGTGCCGGTGGCGAAGTCATCGAGCAGGCGCAATTCACCGCCGAGCACGAGCACGTGGCCGGTGAACGAGTTGGAATTCGCCAGCGTCATCGAGCCATTGCCGGTCTTCGACAATCCGCCGTTCGACAGGCGCGCGCCGACATACAGGTCCGGGATGATGCCGCCCGCCGGCACCGAAAACGCACGGCCCGGGCTGCTTAAATCCACGTTGCCAAAAATCAGCGCCGGGAGATTCGTGCCCGAGGTGGCGTTCAACGTGTTGAACAAACTCAGCACGCCCGCGCCGGTGTCAATGCGCCCGCCGGTCATGCTGATGCCGCCCACCGCGTCGCTCCCGCCATTCAGATCGAGCAGGCCGCTTTCGTTGATCGCGATGTTGACGGTGAGCAGCAACTGTCCGCCGAAGTAGCGCACCACGTCCGCGCTCGGCCCGCCCACGCCGTCGCCGATGGTCAGGGTGCCGAAACTGATCGCGGCCACGCCCACGGAAGACTTGGCGAATTCCAGCGTGCCTTCGTTCACCGCCGTGTTGCCCGCATACGTGTTCGCCGCGTCGCCGGAGTAACGCAGCGTGCCGGGCAGAATTTTCGTCACGCCCCCGTTGCCGCTGATCGCGCCGCCGAGAACGAGAGCACCATTCGTGAACACAGGAATGGTCAGACTGCCGTTCAACACGATGTTGCTCGACCAGCCGGAAGTCACGCCCTCCGCGCCTTCCAGTGTGGCGAGCGCGAAGTTGTTCGTGAGCCATTCGTTGGTAATCACCACGCCTTCAAGGCGCAGACTGCCGCCGCGCAAATCCGTGCCGGACGCGCTGCCGCCAAAAGCCAGCGGGCTGGCTGCGTAGATGAAGCCGTTGCTGATCACGGTCACGCCGGGGTAGGTGTTCGTCCCGCTCAGGCGCAACGTGCCGCCGCCCGTCTTGATCAAGCCCGCCGCGCCGCTGCCCGTGAGGTTCGCCGAGATGATGCACTCCGGCCCGCCGTTCGTGTTCAGCGCCACATCTATCGTCCGCGTCGTTGCGCCCTGCGCCAGCACGCCGCTGATGACGACCGGATCAAGCGCGCCATTAAAACCCGCCACGGCGACCACGCGCCCGGTGACGGTGAGCGTGCCAAAGCCGCTGCTCACGTCGCCGCCATTCGTGAGCGTGAGCGTGGCGATGGTCTCGTTGTAGTTGTTTAGATTCAGCAGCCCGGTGCCGTGGACCGTGACTTGCGCGGTGTCGGCGATTTGATTCGCCTCGGTCAGCAGCACTGTCGCGCCGGAATCTATGAACAGATTTCCCGGCACCAATTGCGTGGCGAGCGCCACGTCGTTCAATTCCAGCAGCCCGTCGCTGACTGTCGTGCCGCCGGTGTAGGTGTTGTTGCTCGCGCCGGAGAAGAGCAGATGGCCCGCGCCGATCTTCGTGAGCGAGCCGCTGCCCGCCAGAACGCCGTTCAACGCCAGGGACGCGCCGCTGTTCGAGACGTTGATGACCTGCGCGCCCGCATTCGTGATGTTGAAAAAAATCCGGTTCGTGAACCCCGCGGGCTGCACGGCCTGGATGCCGTTCGAGAGCGTGATGGTGTTGCCGTAAAGCGTGTAATTGCTCGCCGCGTTGAAAGTGATCGAGCGCAAGCGCAGGCCGGTGAGATTGTTCGTGAGCGTGAAGCGCGGCGTGCCGGGGGGGAAGATGACGTCATCGCCATGGGTGGGCGCGACGTTGTTCGTCCAGTTGGCGGAGGTGCTCCAGTTGCCGCTGGAGCTGCCGTCCCAGACTTTCACGGCGGCGGGCAGGGCAGGCATAAGCAGCACGACCACCACGGGCAACAACGTGAGTCGGAACACTCGATGCAGGCGGCGAAAGATCGCGGGCGGAATCATGCGGCATGGCTGTGACACTGCGTATGGAGTTAGCAAAAGCGCGGCACACTCGCAAGGCAAGTGTCCGTGTTGCCGGAAGGCGGGGCAGGGGTTGGCCGGCCACCTTAACCGGAACGATGCCGTTGAAATGGGGAGCGCGCCCGCCTCGGGCAACGGGCCGCGCCCTCGCGGTCCGCATCGAGGGCGTGAAAACCCCGAATCGTTTGGTGCGTTCCCGCGCGCTCCTGTTCGGCGCGAGGCGCGCCGAACTACAGCCGGGGCGGCTGTGCTCCCCATTCCCTCCAACTGCATGGTTCCGGCATAACCGGAAAGGAAGGGCGAGTCCGCCCGTTCACTCCACGAGCTTGTGCCGCAGTGCGTAGCGCGTGAGGTCGGCGTTGGTGTCGAGCTTCAGCTTTTCAAGGATGCGCGCGCGGTAGGTGCTGATGGTCTTGATGCTCAGCGACAGCATCTTGCCGATCTGCGTCAGCGTGGTGCCGGCGGCGAGCATCTTCATCACCATGTATTCGCGGTCGGAAAGTTTCTTGTGCGGCTCGTCCGCTTCGGGCGCGGCCACGCGGAGCGCAAGTTTCTCGGCGAGCGAATGACTGACATACTTGCCACCGGCGACGACTCTGCGCACGGCACGGACGAGTTCCTCGCCGGAGGTTTCCTTTTGAATGAAGCCGGCTGCGCCGGATTTGAGCACGCGCACGGCGACTTCATCTTCCGCGAGAACGCTCAGCACGAGCACCGGCATGTCCGGGCGCGCGTTCTTGAAATCCACCAGCAGTTCCAGCCCGCTTTTGCCCGGCATGCTGATGTCGGTGATGGCGAGATCCCACGGCTGCTGTTCGAGCAGGGTCATGGCTTCCGCCGCGTTCGTCGCTTCCCCGATGGTGAGGTCGCCGAGACTGGCCTGCAGAACTTGCTTCAGTCCGGCGCGGATGAGTTCGTGGTCGTCAACAAGCAGTAGTTTCAACATAGCGATTCCGATTCTGATTCTTCTGATGGGATGGAGCGTCGCCCGCGAGCACAGCGCGGACGTTCTCCAGAAGCTGCTCGGGGCGATAGGGCTTCTGGAGGAAATGGATTTCTTCGTCGAGCGTGCCGTCATCGGCCAGCGCCTCGGCGCTGTAGCCGCTGGTGTAGAGCACCTTGAGGAAAGGGCGCTCGGCCTGCAAACGCAACGCCAGCGCGCGTCCACTTAACGCGCCGGGCATGATGACATCAGTGAGCAGCAGCGCGACCTCGTCGTGATGCGCGGCCCAGAGTTCGAGCGCGGCGCAGGGACCGTCCGCCGCGAGCACTGGATAGCCGTGGAGCGTGAGGAAGCGCGTGACCAGTTTGCGGACGGACGCTTCGTCCTCCACGATCAGGATCGTGCCGGACGTGTCCACGCCCCTTGTGGCGCGGGCGGCGCGGCCTGATTTCTGGTCTGATGATTCGTGGTGGCTGACCATGTTCTTACAAAATTATCGGCAACTGTTCTGTGAACCTTAGTGATGAAACGAGCGGAGGGAGGGGCTTTCCCGCTAAGTCGCACAGTGCTAGGAGCAAGTGGGTGAAAACTTTTCGGAATTATCTGACAGAGAACGGGGGCCACCCTGCGGAAATTCCAAACAGCAAATTTCAAACTGCAAAGAAACATCAAGCTCCAAACATCAATCAACGCGTCCGTTTTAAGTTCAGAGTTCGGATGGAGTCTGACGTGATGAGTACGGCGCTTTGGAGCCTGGTGATCAGCTCCGCTTCCCCTCGCCCGACAACACGCCCTCGATGCGTTTCTGCAATTCCGCGAAGACCACATCCGCCGGGCGATGCCCGTCAATGATGCTGAACCCGTAGTTTTTTTGCAGCCGCTTGAACTCCTGCTCGACCAGCGCCTGATACTTCAGGAACGAGTCGAACATGTCGCGCGAGAGGCCGAGGTCCATGCCGCTCTCCCAGTAGTCGAGCGCCATCTTTTTCTGGAACGTTCGTTGCACAAGTTCTTCCGGTGCCACGTTCAGGTAAAAGACGCTGTCCGGCACCAGCGCGAGTCCATAAAGATTTTTCAGCCACGTCTCGTTCATCCCGCGCACCAGGTCGCGCGCCATGAGGGTGTAGATGTAACGGTCCGCGATGACCACCATGCCGGCGCGCAAGGAGGGCAGAATCACGTTCTCCAACTGATCGGCGAAGTCCGTGGCGTAAAACAAACTGAGCGTGGTGCGGCTGAGAATGTTCCCGTGCTGCGCGCGGTCCAGTTCCTCGCTGACCAGCGTCGAGCGCTTCAGGCCCACTTGCACCGTCGCGTGACCGCAGCCTTCCATCCACTCGACGAGCCGGCCGATTTGCGTGGAGCGACCCGAGCCGTCCGCGCCTTCGATGACGATGAGCTTGCCGGCGATGTTCTTCAGTTCCACGCCCGGAATGCCGTCGCCATAAAAGCGCCGCAGGGTGCGCGCCGGCAGAACGATGGTGTTCGCAAGGTTCGACGCAGTCGCAGGTTTTTTAGCACGAGTCGCCTTCATGATGCCTTCCCCGGATTGAGCGCGAACGACGGAAGATTCAATCGCGCCGCCACCGTCTGCCGCACGAACGATTGCTGCGTCTCGATGGGCACGTTCGCGTCCACGGTGACGAAGCGGAACTCGTCCTCCATGTTCATGTAGCGCTGCAACATGCGGCCCTGAAAAATGCGGAAGCTCTCGTAACGGTCGTTCGACAGTTCCAAATCCATCCCCGCCTCGAACCATTTCAACTCGGGCCGCCCGTCGAGAATGCGCGCGAGTGACACTTCCAAATCCGCTTTGAAGAAAAACGTGAGGTCAGGCAGCGCGGCGAAATCATACAGCCCCCGCACCCACGAGGGCGAGCAGCCGCGCACCGTGTCCCGCACGTAGGCCGTGAAAATGTAGCGGTCGCACAGCACGATGTAGCCCGCGCGCAACAGCGGCAGGAGCTGCCGCTCGTAGCGATCCGCGAAGTCCGTGGCGTGGATCAGGCTGAAGGTCGTGGGCGTGAGCAACTGGCGGTTCTTGCCCTTGCTCGTCGCGGACTTCACGATCTCGGAGGAGTTCCACGACGTGAAGAAAACTTTCAGCCCCTGCACCTCCAGCCACTTTTGCAGCAGATGGATTTGCGTGGACTTGCCGGAGCCATCGAGTCCCTCGACCGCGATGAGCCGCCCTGGAAATTTAAGTTCGAAAAAAGTTTTCGTCACAGGCCGCGCAGAAATTACGGCGCGAGCGCGGGAACGCCAACGGGATTTTTCGGAGCGCGGACCGCCGAGTCCGCGCGTTCATTTTGCCTCACGCAAAGAACGCTAAGGACGCGAAGTGGAACCAAGACCATGCTTGAGGCAGTTCGTCTTTTTCGCATCCTTTGCGTTCTTTGCGTGAGGCATTTTCTTCAAAGCAATTTTGCACACGCGGACTCGGCGGTCCGCGCTCCGCCCCAATTCACCCTTGCCCGTCCCGCGCTGAACTCCGAACGTCGCGCGCATGAAATTCGGCATCTGCAACGAGATTTTCCAGGACTGGAAAATCGAGGACGCCATGGCCTACGCCAAGCGTGCCGGCTACGACGGCATTGAGATCGCGCCCTTCACGCTCGCGAAATATGTCACGGAAATTTCCGCCGCCGAACGCCAGCACCTCCGCGACACCGCCGCGAAATTGCAGCTCGAAATCTCCGGCATCCACTGGGTGCTGGTGCAGGCCGACGGGATGTTTCTCAATCACGCCGAGGCCACCGTGCGCGCGACCAGTGCGCGCTACTTTGTCGAGTTGGTGAATTGCTGCGCCGACCTCGGCGGGAAAATCATCGTCGTCGGCTCGCCCAAGCAACGGCAGGTCGCGGACGGCACCAGCTATGAACAGGCGTGGCAGTGGGCCGCCGAGACCTTCCGCGACTCGGTGAAACAGGCCGAGGATCGCGGCGTGACCATTTGCTTCGAGCCACTCGCGCCCGCCGAGACGAACTTCGTGAACACCGCCGCCGAGGGCATCCGCTTCGCGCAGCAGTTCCACAGTCCGGCGATGAAAGTCATTCTCGATGTGAAAGCGATGTGCTCAGAAGAGAAGTCCATTCCGCAAATCATCCGCGAGTCGCGCGGAGAGTTCGCTTACTTCCACGCCAATGACCGCAACCTGAAAGGTCCCGGTTTCGGTGATGTGGACTTCATCCCCATCGCCGCCGCGCTGCGTGAAGGGGGCTACGAGGACTACGTCTCGGTGGAGGTCTTCAAGTTTGAGGAAGGGGCGGAGGTCATCGCCACCAAGAGCATCGAGTATCTGAAGCGGGTGTTCTCGGCGAACGGCTGAGGGCCAAAGCGGCTGAACGGGCAGGGCATCGCTGTCCCAGATTTTGTCAGCGTTTGTGAGAAACGAGACGCCTCCGCGTTATACAACTTCCATGTCGCACCATCCGCGCCTGCCAGCAGTGAGTTCACCCCGTCGTCACCCGCTGGCCTGAAAACTGTTTCACCGCGAGGCGACACCAAAATTATGACCTCTCGCTACGCGCACAAACGTCTGGCCACGCTGCTCACCGCCGTGCAGTCACCGGCGCCGGCACGCGTCATTGAATGGCCGCAGAGAGTTCATCGCTCGGAGGTATGGCGCGGGCCTTCATCGGCCAGCGCCCAGCCCGCGCGAAAAGGAAATTATGCAAGTTAGTAGAGAACCCCTCGCCCCGCTGCGTTCGTGGATGGAGTTGATCTTCGGAGTGCGGAGTCTGCGCCGGAGAAAACAGTCTTCACCTCGATTCAGCCGGTAGGGCGCGTCGCTCCGCGCGCGCCGGGCCGGAAGGCAAGAGCAGGCATCCCCTTACGAATCAGCCTCGGCGCGCGCGGAGCGACGCGCCCTACCTCGCCCCGGAAACTTTCTTGGCCTCGTCTGCGGTTAGCCGGGCTTGTTCACTTTTCGCTTTTTGCCAAACCACTTTTGTCCCCCGTCGTCGAAAATCGCGTAGCACACCGGCGTCACGATCAGCGTGAGCAGCAGGCAGAGGGACTGTCCGCCGATGACCACCACCGCCGTCGCGCGCCGTTCCTCCGCACCGGGGCCGGAGCCGAGGGCGAGCGGAATCATCCCGGCGATCAGCGTCAGCGTCGTCATCAGGATCGGGCGCAGGCGGTCGCGGTTCGCCTGGAGAATGGCCGTCTCGCGTTCCATGCCTTTCGCGCGCAGGCCGTTCATGTGATCGATTTGGAGAATGGCGTTCTTCTTCACCACGCCGAACAGCACGAGCATTCCCAACGCGGAGTAGAGATTGATCGTCTGGTTCGTCGCCCACAATGACACCAGCGCGAAAGGCACGCACAACGGCAGCGACAGCAAAATCGTGAACGGATGAATGAGGCTCTCGAACTGCGACGCGAGAATCAGATACATCAGGACCACCGAGAGCAGGAAGGCCCAGATGAATTCGTGGAACGTCGTCTCCAGCTCGCGCGCGCGCCCGGAGACGCGCGTGGTGTAGGCCGGGGGCAAATCCATCTTCCGCACCTCCTCGTGCAACGCCTCGATGCGGTCAGCTTGCGCGAAGCCGGGGCCGACGGCGGCGCGCAGGCTCACCTGCCGCTGCCGGTCGAGCCGGTCAATGCGCGACGCCGTCTGGCCGGGCACGATGCGGACGACGTTGTCGAGCCGCGCCAGCCCGCCGTCGCGGCGCGGGACGAAAAGCGAGGAGATGTGCTGCACGTCGGTGCGGTCGGATTCCGTGAGCCGCACCTGCACGTCGTAATTCTCATTCATCGCCGGATCGCGGAAGCGCGAGACGCGCTCGTCGCCGCCGACCATGATGCGGAGCGCGGTGGCGATGTCCTCGGTCTCGACGCCGAGATGCGCGGCGCGCTCGCGGTCGATCTCGACGCGCAGTTCCGGCTTGTCGAGCTTGAGGGTGGTGTCGGCGTCGAGCAGCCCGAGTTCCGGCGCTTTCTTCCGCAACTGTTCGGCATAGGCGGCGAGCGATTCCAGGTCGGGACCGAGCAGCGAGAAATCAATGTCCCAGTTCGGCCCGCCGAGATTGAAGGTCTGCGGGTTGCGGATGGAAACACGGATGTTCGGAATCTGCCGCAGCCGCTGACGGACTTCCTGCACGACCTCCTGCTGCGAAAAATTCCCCTCGAACGCGCGCCACGGTTTCAGTTGCAGCAACCGTTTCCAGTTGAAGATGCGTTGCGCGTGCGGCACGAGCTGCACGTAGAAACGCGCGCTGTTCATGCTGCCCATCATGCCGCCGCCGCCCGCGCCCGCGAGCACCGTGCGCACGCCGCGCATGGCCGACAGTTCCCGCTCGACCCGGATCGCCACGTCATCCATCGCGGTCAGGCTTGCGCCTTCCGCCGCCGTCACGCTGACCTCGAACTCGCCCTCGTCCACGTTCGACGGCACGTATTCCTGGCGCACGACT
>JAYVNY010000006.1:0-3567 GCA_043758205.1 Akkermansia sp. | reverse complement strand
CAGGCCGCTTCAACGTCTAGCCGACCGAGGGTTTCAGAACTTCCAGTGCCTTCCCGCCCAGCGATAGTGAAGCGGCGTGAACGCCGCGCTCCTGCGTGGTTTGACCGCCACTTCCAATCGCACCCGTGACCCCAGGCAGCCTCACCGAGTGAACAGCCCAAACGGGCCGAGCCTCTCCTTTCCCAATTGAAAAGCCCAGCCGCACCATGTTTTGACCTCCCATTCCAGCCCGTATAGCTTCCCGCCGATGTTTGTTTCCGCCCCGGAAAGGCGGTCACGGTCTGGAGAATTAACTTTGTGAGCACGGCCAAGCCATTGCCCGATATCAATCTGCCGTTCGTTGAACGGCTCTACAGCGATTTCAAGCGCGACGCCACCTTGGTGAGCGACGACTGGCGCAGTTATTTCCAGCAGATGGAAAACGGCGACGGGCCGCTCGAGGTGAAGATTGGGCCGTCGTTCCGTCCGGCCAGTTTGTTTCACGCGGGCGAAAGTGCACGCGGCGGCACGGCGCGGTCGCAGGAGCGCGTGGATCATCTCATTCGCGCGTATCGGCTGCGCGGGCATCGGGTCGCAAGCATTGATCCGTTGAACCGTCCGCGGCCCATCCCGCCGGAACTCGATCCGGCTTACTTTGGTTTCACGCCCGCGCACATGCAGCGGCGCTTTTCGGTGCAGACCATGCAGGCGGGTGGCAGCCTGACGCTGGAACAGATTCTCCAGCGGCTCCGCAACACCTACTGCCGCTCCATCGGCGTGGAGTACATGCACATTGACGACGTGAACATCCGCCGCTGGCTCCAAGCGCGGATGGAGCGCACGGAGAACCGCCTGACGCTGACGCGCGACGAGCAGATGCGCATTCTCACGCGGCTGACTTACGCGAACGTGTTCGAGGAGTTCATTCGGAAAAAATTCATCGGCGCGAAAAGTTTTTCCCTCGAAGGATCGGAGAGCCTCATTCCGCTGCTCGATCTGGCGATTGAAAAAGCGGGCGAGCAGGGGGTGCTGGAAATCGTCCTCGGCATGGCGCATCGCGGACGGTTGAACGTCCTCGCGAACATTCTCCACAAGCCGGTGCGGCAGATTTTCCGCGAGTTCGCGGATGCGGATTATCAGCACTACACCGGGCGTGGCGACGTGAAATATCACCTCGGTTTCAGCAGCGATTGGGAGACGAGCTCGGGCAACTCCATTCATCTCTCGCTCTGTTTCAATCCGAGCCATCTCGAGTACGTGAACCCCGTGGTCATGGGCCGCGTGCGCGCCAAACAGGATCGCGTGCGGGACACGAACGGCGAGCGCGGGCTGCCCATTCTCATCCACGGCGACGCGGCGGTCGCGGGCGAAGGCGTGGTGCAGGAGGCGCTGAACATGAGCCAGCTTGGCGGCTACTCGGTCGGCGGCACGCTGCATATCGTGGTCAACAACCAGATTGGTTTCACGACCGGAACGGATGAAGGGCGCTCGACGGCTTACGCCACGGATGTTTTCAAAATGTTGCAGGTGCCGATCTTCCATGTGAACGGCGAAGACCCCGAGGCGGTCGCGCAGTGCGTGCGGCTGGCGTTGGATTTCCGCACGCAGTATCGGCGCGATGTGGTCATCGACATGTATGGCTACCGCCGTCTCGGCCACAATGAGGCGGACGAACCGTCGTTCACGCAACCGTTGCTCTACCAAACGATCAGCGAGCGCAAGTCCGTGCGCGAAGGGTATCTCGATCACCTGTTGAAACACGGCGGCGTGACGCGCGAAGAGGCGGAAGAGATCGCCGCCACACACCGAAACTTTCTCGAACGCCAACTGGCCGAGGCCAAGAAGGCGGACTATCGCCTGCAAGTCGAGGATCAGCGCGGCGTCTGGGCGGGCTATGTCGGCGGTGAAGAAAAGAACATCCCGGAAGTTTCAACCTGTTTCCCGGTCCTGAAGCTCGCCGCGCTGCTCGACGCGCAAACGCGTCTGCCCGAGACTTTCAAGCCGCACTTGAAGATTAAGAAGTTTCTGGAGACCCGTCGCGAAATGGCGGCGGGCACGGTGCCGCTCGACTGGTCGGCGGCGGAGTCACTGGCCTTTGCCACGCTGGCCGTGGGGCAACATGTCGTGCGCATCAGCGGACAGGATGCGCAGCGCGGCACGTTCAGCCATCGGCACGCGGTGCTGAACGATTACAGCACGGGCGAGAAATACATTCCCTTGCAGCATCTCGCGCCGGAGCAGGCGGCGGTGAGTCTCATCAACAGCCCGCTCTCCGAGAATGGCGTGCTCGGCTTCGACTACGGCTACAGTCTCGAAACGCCGGAAGGTCTCGTGATCTGGGAGGCGCAGTTCGGTGATTTTTGGAACTGCGCGCAGGTCATCGTCGATCAATTCATCGCCAGCGCGGAGGCGAAGTGGAAACGCCTGAGCGGACTGGTGCTGCTGCTGCCGCACGGTTTCGAGGGCGCGGGGCCGGAGCATTCCAGCGCGCGCATCGAACGCTTTCTCGCGATGGCGGCCGAGGACAACATCCAGGTCGTGAATCCGACGACGCCGGCGCAACTGTTCCACGTCCTGCGCCGCCAGGTGTTGCGCTCTTGGCGCAAGCCGCTGGTCGTGCTCACGCCCAAGAGTTTGCTGCGTCACGCGAAGGTGGTTTCATCGCTCACGGATTTGGCGGAGGGAAGTTTTCAAAGAATTTTGCCGGACTCGAATCCGCAGCGCGCCAAAGTCAGCCGCGTGCTCCTGTGCAGCGGGAAAATTTATTACGATCTGGAGAAGCATCGCGAACAGCATCAGCGCGAGGACGTGGCGATTCTGCGCGTCGAGCAGTTGTATCCGCTGCGCGCCGAGCATCTCGCCGCCGCGCTCGCGCCGTACGCGGAGAACACGCCGGTCGTCTGGGTGCAGGAGGAGCCGCACAACATGGGCGCGTGGCGCTACATGCTGGTGAATCACGGCGAGAGGTTGCTTGGGAAATTTCCCTTCAGCGGCATCACGCGGCCCGCGTCCGCCACGCCGGCCACCGGCTCGCACACCAGCCATGAACGCGAGCAGGAAGAAATTTTGGAGCGCGCTTTCAAAACGAACTGAACAATTATGACAGTTGAAATCAAAGTCCCCGCCGTGGGCGAATCCGTCAGCGAAGTGACCATCGAGCAGTGGCTCAAGCAGGAGGGCGAAGCCATCGAGCGCGACAAGACGCTGGCCGTGCTGGAAAGCGAAAAGGCCACTGTGGAACTGCCCGCCGAGGCTTCCGGCACGGTAAAAAAACTTCTGAAGAAGGCCGGTGAATCCGCGCAGGTCGGCGAGGTCATCGCCATCATTGATACCGAAGGCAAACCGACGGTGAGCAGCACGACGACAGCCGCTCCGAAGCCGGAGAGCAAGCCCGCACCCGCCGCGCCCCCAAAGAAATTAGCGCCCGTGCCGGAGACGAAAGTGGAAGTCAAAGCGCCCGCGGCACTGGCCAGTGTTTCCCAGCCGCCCGTCCCCACGCGCGTTTCCGCTGAGCCAGTCGATGCCAGTGGTGAGGAAGAGATTGTGCCGATGACTCGCCTACGCCGCACGCTCGCGCGCCGACTCGTC
>JAYVNY010000005.1:0-20481 GCA_043758205.1 Akkermansia sp. | reverse complement strand
GCCAAGCCATCGAAGCCGAATGGGGCGTGAAAGTGTATTCCACCTACGGCGTCACGGAACTCGCCAACTCGCTTTGCGAATGCGACGCGGGCGCAGGCGGCCATTTGCACGACGAACAATTGCACCTCGAAGTGCTGGACGACGAAGGCCGCGCCGTGGCTGACGGCGAAGTCGGTGAAGTGGTTGCGACCACTTTCGGCGTCGAGGCCATGCCGCTGATTCGGTATCGCACCGGCGACTGCGCCGCGCTGTTCACAGCGCCGTGTTCTTGCGGGCGCCGCACGCCACGGCTCGGCCCCATCGTCGGGCGCAAAAATCAGAAGTTGAAATTCAAGGGCGCGTCGCTGTTCCCCTCCACGCTCGCGGCGGTGCTCGAAGAGTCGGCGGGCGTCGAGGCGTTCGTGATCATTGCGCGCAAGGACACGGAACTCTCGGACGCGCTGGAAGTGCTGGTGCATGGCGCGGCTTCGGTCGAGACGTTGCGCGAAGCGTTGCAGGCGCGGTCGAAAATCTCACCGCCCATCCGTCGCGCCGCGCGCGAGGAAATCGAGGCGCTGCAACTTCCGCCGCAAGCGCGCAAGCGGAGAACCTTCGTGGATTTGCGGTGAAGCCCTGCGTCATCATCCCCTGTTTCAACCACGTCACCACCGTGGCCGCCGTGGCGCAGGCCGCGCTCGCCCACGCGCCGGTCTTGATCGTGGATGATGGTTCAACACTTGCGCTGCCGGAGATGCCCGGCTGCCTGCGCCTGCGTCTGGAGAAAAATTCCGGCAAGGGCGCAGCCTTGCGTGCAGGACTGAATCGCGCGACGGAACTCGGCTTCACCCACGCCATCACGATGGATTCGGACGGACAGCACTTCGCCGAAGACGTGCCGAAATTTCTCGAACTCGCCCGCGCGCAGCCCGACGCACTGCTCGTGGGCGTGCGCGACTTTTATGCCGCCGGCTGTCCCACGCATCGCCGCCGCTCGAACGCGGTCTCCACGTTCTGGTTCCGCATCGAAACCGGCGTGCGCCTCGGCGACACGCAATGCGGCTTCCGCTGCTACCCGCTCGCGCTCGCGCAAAAGATCAAAACACGCTCGGGCCGCTACGCCTTTGAACTGGAATTCATGGTGCGCGCGTCGTGGACTGGCACGCGCATCGTCGCCGTGCCGGTGAAATGCACTTATCATCCGACGGTGGGCTTGATTCCAAAGGTCAGTGCAGTTCGAGAACAAAATTCATCTGGTGCCGTTCTCCCTCACGCCGGCCCTCTCCCGCTGGGAGAGGGGGAAAGTCAGCCACCGTCTCTTGCCACCGACGCGGCTGTTAAAATCCCAACGCCGCGTGTTGTTCTCCCTCTCCCAGCGGGAGAGGGCCGGGGTGAGGGAGAGAGTCTGCCATGCCCGGGGCGTCCTGCTGAGTTCCGGCAGTCGCATTTCCGTCCCGTGCGCGATCTCGCGCACATCACGATCATGAACATCGGGCTGGTGCTGCAATCGTGGTTTGTACCGCGTCCGTTGCGCGTGGCGTGGTCACACGGACAGCGCTGGTCGTTCCGCAAAACCGTCCGGGAATTTTTCATCGAGCACGCTCGTGAGCCGGGACAGTTGTCGCTGGCCGTGGGGCTCGGATTGTTTTTTGGCATCGTGCCAATCTGGGGATTCCAAATGATCGCCGCCGCTGCGGTCGCGCATCGTTGTCGTTTGAACAAGGCCATCACGCTGCTCGCCAGCAACATTTCCGCGCCGCCGCTCGCGCCGTTCATTGTCTATGGCGGACTGTTGCTGGGCCACTGGCTCTTCACGGGCGAAGTCGTGCATCTCGCGCCCAGTCAGGTCAACATGGCGAGCGTGCGCGAATACTTCGGGCAATGGTTCATCGGCAGCGTGGCGTTGGCGATTTTGGCCGCCATCGCGGGAACGCTCATCACCTACGCGGGCGCGCGGCTCGTGCGGCGCAAATGAAAGACCGTCGCATCTTGAAACCGTGGGCGTCTGGCAGTCTCAGAGGCGGCCTGAAAAACCTGCGGCGGGTAGCACAGGCTACCAGCCTGTGCCGCCGGGCTACCAGCCCGGCGGAAGATCGCGGGCGGAGAATTTCAGACAGGCACAACTTCAGCCCAGGCGGATCAAACTCATTCCGCTGGGCAGGTTGCCCAGCGGAACGGGCTGGTAGCCCGTTCCACCCATTGCTCAGACCGGCTCTCAGGAAGCGCAAATGAAAAACGGCCTCTACGCCCGCCTCTATCTCTGGCTCATCGCACATCGTCCGCTCGTGCTGCTCGCCACGTTGCTGCTCGCGGTCGTCGGCGTTTTCTATTCGTTGCGGATCGATCTCGAAGAAGACTTGCTCGCCACGCTGCCCCAAAACGATCCGCTCGTGGACGAGTATCGCTACGCCGTCCGCAAGTTCCGCCAGATTGACCGCATGTATCTCGACGTAGGCATCAACGCCGACGACCCGGAGAAACTCACCGCCGCCGCCGATCACGTTTATGCCGCGTTGGAAACGAACTCCGTTTATGGACGACTGACCTATCGTGTGGAGTCGGGCGGGCAGCAGAAGGTCATCAATTATCTCACCGGCGCGCTGCCGAATTTGTTCACCGATGCCGATGCCGCCGCGCTTGCGCCGAAACTCGAATCCACCGCCATCCGCGAATACCTCACCACGATGCGCCGCAAGCTGGCCGGGCCGGAAGGCATGGTGCTGAAGGATGTCGTGGCGGCGGACCCCGTCGGCTTGAGCGCGCTGGTGGTGCAGAAGGCGCTGCCGTTGCAAACCGGTTTCGGCGACGCGCAACTCGTGGACGGCCACATCACGAGCGGAGATGGCCGGCACGTTTTGCTGATGGCCGAGCCGAAGTTTGCCTCGGCAAATTCCAAGGACAGCGCCGCGCTTGTGCGCGACCTGGAGCGGCTCATGCTCGACGTCGGAAAAAATTTTCCCGGCGTGCACCTCGCCATCACCGGTGGCCACCGCATGTCCGTGGACAACGCCACGATGATCAAAGCGGACGCCTCGCGCTGCGTCATCATCGGTACGGCGGGAATGCTCTTGTTGTGCTGGGTCGCGTATCGCCGCCGCTGGCTGGCGGTGGTCACGTTCCTGCCGTCGGTGTTCGGCACGCTGATGACCGGCTGGGTGCTCTCGGTCTGGCAAAGTCATCTTTCCGCCATCGCCGTGGGCTTCGCGAGCATCGCCGTCGGCGTCACGGTGGACTACGCGATCCACGTCATCTATCACCTCGACGACACGTCGGAGAACAACCATCCGGCCATCGGCCGGCATCTCGGGCGGCTGGTCTTTCCAATCTGCCTCGGCGCGGTCACGACCATCGCGGCGTTCATGGTCATGCTCACGTCGCCGATGGGCGGGTATCAACAGCTCGGACTCTTCGGCGTGGTGGGCGTGATTTTTTCCGTGGCCTTTGCGCTGCTGATTTTGCCGCTGCTCGTGCCGCTGGCGAAGAAGAGCGGCCAGCCGCCGCTCTGGCTCACGCGCTGGCTGGCATTTTATTTTCAATGGCAGGCGCGCAATCGCCTCTGGCTTCTGCTTTTTGTGGTGGCCTTGACGGTGGTGTGCGCGTTCGGGGTGCGACGGCTACGCTTTGAAGGCGACATTTCCAAACTCAATGGCATCACCGCAGCCACGCGTCGCGACGACGCGCTGATCAACAAAACCTGGGGCAGCGCGCTCGGCATGACGCTCGTGGTCGCGCGCGGCACAACCGCCGACGCCGCGCTCGCGCAGAACGATCACGCCGCCGCCGTGCTGGCGCGCGACCCGAACGTGAGCGCGGCGTATTCGCTCTCAGCGGTGTGTCCGTCGGCCGCCAC
This sequence comes from Akkermansia sp., assembly GCA_043758205.1. GTDB lineage: Bacteria > Verrucomicrobiota > Verrucomicrobiia > Limisphaerales > SIBH01 > JANNGC01. Next base: position 16,655 of record JAYVNY010000005.1, on the reverse strand, counting down.
GCAGGCCACGAACATCCAGCGTTGGCGCGCGTTCTGGACGCCGGAGCGGCGCACGGCGTTGCGCGGTGCGCTCGATTCCATAAGCGCGGAACTTGGCTTTCGCCCCGATGCCTTCACGAAATTCTGGCAACACGTCGAAGGTGAACCGGCCTTGCTCACGCTCGACGCCTTTCGCGGCACGCCGCTCGAACAGGCACTCACCGAACGCGTCGCGTCCGGCACGAACGATTACGCCATCAGCACGCTGGTGAAATTGAAGGACCGCTCGAACGTGAGCGCGTTGCGCGCGGCGTTGCCGGGCCAGATCGTGCTCGACCACAAGGCGTTCGCGGACCACATCGCCGAGATCGCGCGGACCGGTTTGGTGCGCTTCGCATTGTGGACCGCCATCGCCGTCGGCGTGCTGCTCTACCTCTCGCTCGCGTCCATCGAATTGGTGCTCGCGACGTTGTTCCCCATCGGCGTCGGCCTGTTCTGGACGTTTGGACTGATGGCGCTGCTGGGCGTGCCCATTGATTTGATGAACAGCGTGTTCGTGGTCTTCATCATCGGGGTGAGCGAGGACTACAGCGTGTTCCTGGTCACGAGCCAGTTGGATGAATGGCGCGGGCAGGCGCAGAACATGGCGGTGACGACGGCCTCGGTTTTAATTTCCGCACTGACGACGATCTTCGGCTTCGGCGTGATGGTGCTCGCGGATCACCCGGTGCTTTTCTCGGTCGGCACCACGGTGCTGCTCGGCATGGGCTGCGCGTTCGCCTCGACGCTGATTCTCACGCCGCTGTGCATGGATTTGCTCCTCTTCAAAAATCCCCCGCGCGGCGCCCCGCGCTGGTGGCATCCGCTCGGCACGGTCTGGGTGCTCATCCATCTCGGCGGCAGCCAGGTGTTTCTCTACTACGTGCTGCGGCCCATTCTGAAACTGATCGACCTGTTCGGCGGCCGGAGCGCGGGCTTTCCAGCCCGCAGCAGCGCGCCAAATCAGGAAGCTGCGGAACAAATCCATGACGTTAGGCCATCGAACGCTGCTGCGGGCTGGAAAGCCCGTGCTCCGGACCGCCTGCGCCGGGCCACGCGCTGGTTCGCGCGCGGCGTCGTTCACGGACTGCCCTTTGGCAAACTGGAATTCCAGAACATCACCGCCGAAACCTTTTCTCCGCCGTGCATTGTCATCAGCAATCACCAGTCCGCCGTGGACGTGATGCTCATGGTGAGCCTGCCCGCCGACGTGCGGCAGACGGCGAAGAAACGCGTGTTCGAGTCGCCGCTGCTTGGCATCGGTTGCCAGTTGCTCGGGCATGTGATGGTGGAGCCGAGCGACCCGGCGAAGACGCTGGAACGCTGCCGCGCGCGGCTCGCGGAAGGCGCGAGCGTGCATTTTTATCCTGAAGGCACGCGCTCGAAGGACGGCTTCATTGACCGTTTCCATCGCGGCGCGTTTGAACTCGCCATCGAATTGCAGCAGGAAATTTTGCCCGTCGTCATCTGCGACTCGAACACCGCCATGCCGCGCGACGCCTACTGGTTCGAGCCGTTCCACACTACGGTGCGTGCGTGGCCGCGCATCACGCCGCAGAACTTCGACTACTCGCAAGGCGTCGTGCCGCTGATGAAGCACTGCGAGTCCGTGGTGCGCGACGCGTTGCAGCAGCAGCTCGACGAGATCAACACGCCGCGCGTCCTGCGTCGCAAGGTCGGACGTCTCTACCGCTACCAGGGAAAACTCATCGAGCAGTTCGTGTTCTGGAAAATGAAGACCGACCCGGTCTTCGCCGCGCTCGACGCCGTGGTGCCGCGCCGAGGCTTCGTGCTCGATCTCGGCTGCGGATACGGCCTGGCCACGCACTGGCTCTCGTGCTTCACCGACACGCGCACGTTTCTCGGCGTGGACTACGACGAGGAAAAAATCCGCGTGGCCCGCCGCACCGCGCCTGAACATCCGCGCATCCGGTTCGAGGAAGGCGACGTGCTGAACTGTGATTATCCCGCGTGCGACACCGTGCTGCTGCTCGACGTGCTGCACTACTGGCAGCCCGAGAAGCAGCAGATGATTCTGGACAAGGCGCGGCGCGCGCTGCGCCCCGGTGGCGTGCTGATTCTACGCGACGGCGCGTGCGCGGAGAGCGGCGAACATCGGCGCGTGCATTTCTTTGAAAAACTTGCCACCCGCGTCGGCCACAACCGCACGCAGGAAGGATTGCACTTTCAAACCCTCGCCGAGATCGAAGCGATGCTGAAACGCGCTGGCTTTACGAACTGGGAATTGAAACGCGAAGCCGGCCACGACTCAAACGTGATGCTGGTGGCGCGGATCTAATCAGGCGGCAGTAATGATGCCCAAGGCCAGGGCCTCGTCGCGAATCTTCCCGCCCACCGTCTTCTTGATTTCCTCGACGCGTGCGAACCGTTCCTTCTCCAAGCCCGCTTCGACGAGACACTTTTTCACCTGCCACCAGCCGACATCCCAATGCTCGGCTTTGAACTTCGAGGTGGGCAGGTCTTTGAAATTCTTGAAGAAGGCCAGGTAGATTTTGCGCCCGGTTTCCAGAAGTTCCTCGCAGTCCGCGTCCAGCTTTTGGCCGGCCAGCCAGATGGCGACGAAGCGATCACTGGCATCTTGTTGAAGCGTGCGCGTGATGTCGGAGTCGGAGATTTCCCACTTCTTCACCACGGAAACCTTGAACGGGAAAAAATGGTTCACGATTTGAAACACCTTTCCGTCGTAAGTCACGTTGCGCAGCGAGGCGGTCTGGTTGGAATCGGCGAACAGACTCCAAGCGGCGCAACGCCGGACAAAACTTGCCTCGGGCTTTTCCTCCGGCTGGAGAAACTGGTCACGGTCGTTGATCCAGCTCTTGCGGACGTTCTTGCGCACGGCGTGGACAATCATTGCCTGGTCGAAATTCTCCGGCACCACCGACAGCGCGCCCGCGCTCACATACGGGCCGGAGAGCAGCGCCACGTTGTTGTAGTTCTGCACGTCGTTGCCCTTGCACATGAGCGAGGCGAGAAAACCTTTCGCCACCCGGTCACGAACATCGCCGTTGTTGCCTTTGACCGTGATCGCTCCGCCGAGCGGCGGAAAGATCTCCGTGGCGGGCACGCGGTCAATCCACTTGCTCAGAAAGCGGTCACGGTGTTCGGACACGATCAGCTTGCGCCCGATCTTGCTGGTGTCGTCGTCGAGCACGGTCACTTCCATCTTCTGCGCTTCGAGTTTATTGTGCTTCGCCAAGTCCCAGACGAGGAAGCCGACGGGGAATGGATTGGCCGCCTGCGTGCCGGAAAAGTTTGCGGACGAGAACACGAAGCCGTCCTGGAAGGTGAACTGGAACACCTGATCGCGGAACTTCTGGTCGTTGTTCGAGTTGACGTACTTCAGCGTGGAGAAAAGTCCGAGATGCGCCTGCTTGCCCGCGAACTCCTGGCGGATGCGAAACAGAAACTGCGCGAACAACTCGCGCGAGACTTCGCCGAGACCCTGCGCGTGCATGAGTGGACGAATTTTCGTGACGCTCACGCTCTTCTTGCTCTCGCCGGAATAGCCCGCCTTCTGCGACGTGGCGAACGGCGGATTGATGAAGATGATCCACTTGATGTCCGGATTCATCAGGTCGCGCAGGAGATTGTCCGGGCGCTTGCGCTGGCGGTCGAAGAGTGACTCGGCGTCAAACACGCTCTCCACGTCGTCGTTCAAATAGTCGTATTGGAAAACGGTCGCGCCGGGAAACACGCGCTGGCAGTGCTGCACATCCTCGTGATGGAGCGTCGAGAGGTAGATGCTTTTGTAGGCGTCCGCCGGGAGGAACCATTCGAGATTGCCCGTCCCGGCGGACATGTCCCACAGGCGATAATTTTTCGTCCACCACTTCGGCCCGACCACGCGCTCCAGGTAGCTGTGAGCTTTGCGCGCGAAGGCGACGGGCGTAAAAAATTCCCCGGTGAACCGACGGATGGGATCGTCGGTCAGCCGGTCCACCTTCGCGAGGATGTTCCGCACCGTGCCGGGGTCCGTGACTTTTTCGTAGTTCGACCAGAACCACTCGTACTCCTTGGGCAGAATTTTCTTCGCGCGCCTTTCCTGCGGGCCGATGAGGAAGACCACCTTGTTCTCCTGCCGGTCGTAGAGCGAGCGGCCCTGCTGGATGTCGCACAGGAAGTAGCGCGAGGACTTGGTGCCGTTGCGCACGGAGTCGCCGAAGCACTGGTTCCAGTAGGCGAAAACTTCCTCGAAGTTCTCTTCGGTGATCAGCTTCTTGATCCGAAAATCAAACTCGGTCTGCGTGGCACGATGATGCGTGAGGCTCTGGGTGAACAACTCGTACTCGGCTTCATCGAGCACGTCGAAAACTTTGATGGCTTCTGTTTCGGCAAACGCGGCGACATCCCCCACCAGTTTTTCGTCCGGCTGGCTGGGCGCAAGTTCCCAGTCGTACTTGCTGTCGTTGTTGAAAAACTTCTGCCACTTCCTCGTCTCCGTGAAAAAAGCCTGCCGTGAATCCGCCACGCAAATCATGGGCGGAACCACCTTGTCCGCGTAGCCGAGGCGCAGCCGCCGGACGTAGTAAATCACCTGAGCCAGCACGGCCGCGCGCGTGTCCCGCTTCTGGAGACTGCGGGCGAACTTGAACTCGAAGAAAACTTCCGGCGAATACAGGTCGTGATGAAACTCCGTGTCGTAGTCCAGTCCGAAGTGCCCGGCGTAGGCGTGCTTGACGTCCTCTTCGGTCTTCGCCTTGAGAAGCAACTTGGTGAAGCTGGAAAAGTTTTTCGCCATGCGAATCGAGTTAGCCCAAGCAGTTTCGTTGCACTTCTATTTTTTCCCCAACTCAGAAGGTCACGAGGTTCAAACCCATCGCCGTCGCCAACTGTTTTTGCCGGGTGTCCGTGCTGATGAATTCGGTCGCGGCCAGAATCCGGGCCGTGGCGCAGTGCAGCACGTCCAGCGAGCGACAGCCCAGCGTGCCGCTGTATTTTTCTGCCCACTGGACGGCTTCAGCGAAGGCTTCCTTCCACTGGCCATCGGTCGCGACGAGGAATCCTGATTCCAAATCCGCAGCGACCAGGGCGCGTGCGGCGGCGGCTTGAGAGGTTTTGGCGCTCTTGGAGAAAACTTTGAGGTGCAGCGCGTTGGTCATTTCCAACTCGTGCAGCGGAGTGAACAGAAGCGGACGACCCTGAACCAGCGCGATGAGTTGGGGACTGTCCGGCTCCGGGTAGTAGAGTTTGACGAGACAGCCGGTGTCCAGATAGGTCACGATTGGCCTCCGCGGGCCTCGTTGACCAAGGCGCTGAGCGGTTGGCCGGATGGGCGGTCACCCCAGACTGCTTTGGCTCGGGCCAGAAAATCCGGCGGCGTGCGGGTCGCGGGAACCAGCCGGGCCACGACTTCATTTTGCTGCGTGACTTCGACTTCTTCCCCGGCGGCGAGCCAGCCGGAAATCGTGGCCCACTGTTCCGGCACCTGCTGAACGCTGGCGGTTTTCATGCCGGAAAAATGGCGGGCAATTCATCAGGCCGCAAGCCGTGAAATGGCCGGCTCAAAGCAGCTTCGCGCGCGGCCCGTCTTCGCGCACCACGGCGCGGGCGTCCACTTCCACCACGGTCTGCTGGCCGAGGAATTCGAGCAGCACTTTCACGCGCTCTTTCGCGGGCATGACTTGCGTGACCACGGCGCTCAGGCCGTGCATGACACCACCGGAAATTTGCACGCGGTCATCCGGTGCAAAGTTCTCGGGGATGACGTGCAGTTCATCCGTGCCGAGGCGCGCGCGCAGTTCGTTCACGACGTCGTCCGGCACGGCGGGCGTGATCTCGCCGAAGTGAACGACCTGGCTTACGCCCGCCGCGCTGCGCACAAGGCGGAGCGAGTCGCGCAAGTTGAAGCGGGCGAAGAGATAATTCGGGAACAACGCCTCGGTGACCCACACCGGTCCACGCACGCTGGCCTTTTTGAAACGCAGCCGCGGGAGAAACACTTCCAGCCCCGACTCGCGCAGGCGCGCGGCGGCGATGTGTTCGTGCTTGGGTTGAGCGCGCACGCAGAACCATGCGGGCGCGGTGTCAGTGGCGGAGGCGTTCACGGTTTCTTCGGAGCGACGGTTTCCGTCCCGGTCCGGAGCGGGGTCTGGTTCTGGGCCGCGCTTGGCTCGACCCACGAACGCGGCACCGGACGCGGGCCGGGCGTCTGGCTGCGGAGTTGCGGCACGAGCCAGTCGAAGCCGTCGAGGTTGTCGCGCAGGCGGGCTTCGGCGTCTTCGTCGGTGTGATTTAAGAGACCGAGCGGTCCATGCCAGCCGCTGTCGCGAATGATTTTCATCAGCGACAAATCCACATTGCCCTGGCCGAGCGGGAGGATTTTTCGCCCGGTCGTTTCGCCGTCGCGCACCATGCCGTTCAAGTTCAGCGCCACCAGATGCGGTTTCATTTTCTGGAGCAGGGCAGGGAAGCGCGCGAGGTGGACGTGACCGTGATGAAGGTTGTACACGATGCCGACGTTGGTCACGCCCGAGGCGCGCAGTTGCTCGATGATGGCGATTTGATTCTCCGGTTCTCCGAACCACGCACCGTGATTGTAGAGCGCGACGGTGCAGCCAATTTTCGCCGCCGCTTCGGCGATGGGTTGGAGACGTTTCGCTTCGGACGCGACGCGGGCTTGTTGCTCCGCGTCGGTCTTGGTGGGAGCACCGCCGCCCATGACCCAGAGTTGAGCGTGGATTTGGTTTCGCTCCAACACGCCGAGAATCTTGCGCGCCTCATCATTCAGCGTCGTGGGGAACCACCACGCGGTGAGTTGCACTCTGTGTTTCTTCAACGCCTCCACTTCCGCATCCCACGTCGGGATGTGTTCGGCGCGGTAGTCGTAGGCGAACATCTGGAAGCCAAGCTGCTCGAGCATGGCGGCGCGTTCTTCTGGTCCGCGCTTCTTCGCGTCGAAAGGCACGAGGCACCACGCGAGAAGATTGGTGCGGGCGAACAAGTCGTAGTCCGCCGCGCGCGTCGGGAGTGCGACGGCCAGCAGCGCGAACAAGGCGAGGAGGCGGCGTGGTGAATGCGACATGCGCGCATGAATAGTCGAGGCCGAGGCACGGGACAAGCCCGGGCGCGCTTGGACGGCGGGCGTAGTTGACACCGTCGCGCGCGTCGCAAACATTCCGCGCCCATGAGTGAACAAATCATTTTCCCACGCAGCCCGCGCGAAACCATGTGCGGCTGGATGCACCTGCCCCGTTACCTCGACAAGATTCGCCTGCACCTCGCGGGCAAGTTGCACGCGGACTATCAGCCGAATTTGGGCAAGGGCTTCGACGGTCGCTGGCTGCAAACGGCGGGCGTCACCCACGAGCAGATGATGGAAGTGGTGAAGAATTCCACCACGGACGGCGAGGTCTGCGACTGGGTGCGCGTGAACGTGAAAAAGACGGACGCCGAGAAGCGCGCCCACGCGGAGAGCATGTTGAATTATCCCAAGGCCGATGATGCGGCGATGCAGGAGCGTCTCCAGCAGCGCAAGCAATCCGCCGGTCTCGCGCACCGCGACGACTTGAAGAACTTCGTGGACTTCATTGACGCGGACGAGAAGCGGTAAGCCGGAACCATGCGGTGGAAATCCACCCGGCCTCAGAGCCTGTCTGAAAATAAAACATGGGTAGCACAGGCTACCAGCCTGTGCCGCCGGGCTACCAGCCCGGCGGAAGGGTGAGGGCCGCACGGGCCAGACAGGGTAACTCGAACCAAGGCAGCTCCCTCTCATTTCGCTAGGCTGGTAGCCCAGCAGGACGGGCTGGTAGCCCGTTCCACCCTTTTTCAGACAGGCTCTCAGGCCAAGGCCGCGACCGGCGCAAGGGAATGGGGTTGCTGGTGGTGCGAAGTCCTCGCACTGAAAAGTGTTCTTCCCCCACGGGCCAGTCCCTCCAAGTGCGCCTTGATCTTCGCGCGCCTTCGCGGCCTTGGCGTGAAACTTCAGCGTCATGATGCCGGGTACGATGGAAACCTCCCGCGTGATTTCCATTGGCGGCAGGACGCGTGGTGAGTCATCAACGGACCATGCAAAGCAGAATTCTCGGAACGGTTTGGATGACGATTTGCGCGAGCCTCCTGTTCGCGGCCGCGGCCCGCGCGGTCGGGCCGGAGGTGCGGGACAGCGCCGGGCTGTTCTCACCCGCCGCCGTGCAGCAGGCGGATGCGGCGATCCAGAAAATCCAGAAGGAGCTGGGCAAGGAACTGCTCATCGAAACGTTTGCGGGCGTGCCCGAGAATCGGAAGGCGGATTATAGCCGCAGTCGTGAGGAGTTCTTCACGAGCTTCGTGCGCGAGCGCGCGCAGGCGGCGCGGTTGAACGGCATCTACGTGCTGGTGATGAAGGAGGAACCGCCGCACCGGATGCGCATCCAGATCGGTCTCGGTGAAGCCACGCGGCAACGGGCGTTTCTCGCGAGCGACCGCGATCAACTGGTGCGCGTGCTGCAAGCGAGCTTTCGCGAGAACAAGTATGACGAAGGGCTGACCTCAGCAGTGGCGTTCGTGGAGCGCACGGTGCGGGGTCACTTGAGCAGCGCAACGCCGAGTGGTGTCACGCGCTCCACGGCTCCGGCCCCGGCTCCGGCGACTGCTTCGGCATCCGGGCAGCCGAACTTGATCAAGTGGGCCTTCATCATCGGCGGCGTGCTGGTGGCGGTGTTCCTCGTGCGGATGGTGAGCGGCGCGTTGGGCGGTGGCGGTGGCGGCGGGTTGTCCGGCGGCGGCATGGGTGGCATGGGCGGTGGTGGATTTTTCTCCAGCCTGCTCGGCGGCATCGGCGGGGCGATGGCGGGCAACTGGCTTTACGACCGTTTCACCGGGGACAATTCGCGTTCGCATCATGACGGCGGCTCGTCGGTGAACGATGCGCCTTCCGATGTGGGCGGCGACTACAGCAGTTCCGGAGGCGATGTGGATTCAGGTTCCGGCGGCGGCGACTTTGGTGGCGGCGGTGGAGGAGACTTCGGCGGTGGTGGTGGGGATGTTTGAACCAGCCAGCGTCAGGGCTTCTGGTGGAGGCTGGTAATCACCGCGCGGGCTGAATGCGGCACGGAATCCACCTGCATCGTGACGGGCCAGTCAGTTCCTGCCTTCAACAATTCCTGACGCCACTCGCCCCCCTGGAGCGTGGCGTTGAATTCCATCAAACCGCCGGACACAACGCCCGCGCGGTTCGCATTCCGCACTTGAAAGGAACTTCCCGTCGCCGACCCACCACCGTTCTTGTCGAGATGAAAGGCGAAGGTCTTCTCGCCCACGCGCAACATGATGGCGGTTTCCAAAACGCCAAAGACATCCACGACCGTCACCGAGCCTTGCAACTGAAGTTCATCTTTCTCCGGCGAAATTTCCGCGCGCGTGATGTGCAGTGATTGCACCGCCGCGCCGAGGCCAAGGAATTTGGACTGCGGCGCGCGCGGCGAACTTTTCGGATGCACGGTCACGCGGGCGAACATGCCTTCCTGCATGTGCTCGGAGACGTGGCAGTGCATCAGCCACGAGCCGGGGTTGTCCGCCGTCATGTCCGCGACTTTCATCGTCGCGGGCAGCAATTCCACCACGTCCGTGCGGCGGCGTCCGTCCTCGACTACGCGCTGCCCGTGCCAGTGCGCGGTGTGCAGGTCCACCTCCGAGCCGAGGCCGAGCACATACCAGCGCACGCGCTCGCCCTCGTTCATTTCCAAGCCGGGTAGATTGCCGAAGATCAAACCGTTGAGGGCGTAACGGTAGCCTTGCTCCATGAGTTCACGGCCACGCGCCCAGTTGCCGGGCGGATTTCTGCGGTCCACGCCGCTCTCGTTGAAGATCATGTAGAGCGTGGCCAGTTCGCGATCCACGTCGTTCGGCGAACCGTCAGGCCGGGCGCGACTTGGATCGGTGACAATGATGCAGCCCATCAAGCCGCTCTGGATTTCCTCATCGCCCGCGACGTGACTGTGATAGAGCCACGCCTTGGAACTTAGCTCGCCCGGCAGCGGCCCGGAGGCTTCATCCAGTTGCCAGACGTAAGTGAACTTTGCGCCCTGGCCCACCGCCGCGCCACGCCCCGGCTCGGGCAGATAGAAGGAACCCTCGCTGTCCTTGTCGTAGCGCACGCCGTGCGGATGGATGGACAAGGGGCCGAGCGTGCGATTGAGAAACGTGACGGCAAGATAATCCCCGACCACGCCGCGCAACACCGGACCCATGATGCCGAGGCTGGGATTGCGCCGCACCTTGGTTTGAAACGTGGCGTCGGTGTATTCCACGTAGCGGGTCTTCACGCTCGTGCGCGACTTCTCGACCGACGGCGGAAACGGCTTGCCGCAAATCACATCGCGACCGAGCGGCGCGTAATCCCACAAGTCCGGTTCCGCCGCGAGGTAGTAATGCCGCGTGCGCGCCACGTCCGGAATTTTCCCGAAGAACTTCCCGCCCACGTCGCCCATCTTCGCCGTCACCGTGGCGACGATTTGCGCGGGCGGGCCGTCGTTGAGATCCGCCCGGCTCGTCGTCGCCGCGAGCAGCCACGCCATCGCCCCGACCGCAGCGGAAGCCAGCGGCCCGGCGAAACTCTTTTTTTCACGACCCATCATGCACTCTCGGTGAACGAGAAAATTTGGCTGAGGCTGAAGCCCGGCACGAGCAAATGTTCAGCGAGAAGGAGGTGTCCGTGAAGGCAAGAATGGACTGTGGGAAAAATTCTGCGCGGGCCGTGTTGTCTGCTTGTCAGCCCTAAGTCGGCTCCTACACTCCGCGCGCTCATGGTCAATCTCAGCTCGTTAAACCCGCAGCAACGCGTCGCCGCCGAGACGGTGCGTGGGCCGGTGCTCATCCTGGCCGGCGCGGGCACGGGCAAGACGCGGGTCATTACTTTCCGCATCGCGCACATGGTGGATCGGGGGATCAAGCCGGGGAACATTCTCGCGGTCACGTTCACGAACAAGGCGGCGCGGGAGATGAAGGAGCGCGTGACGAAGCTGCTGCCGCGCACGCGCAAGGACGACGAGGGCGAGGCGGACAAGCCGACCATCTCCACCTTCCATTCGCTCTGCATGAGAATTCTGCGTCAGCACATCGAGGTGCTCGGCTACAAAAAGAGTTTTGTCATCTACGACGAGGCGGAGCAGCTCGGGGCCATTAAGAAAATCCTCAGCCACATTTCTGCGAAGGGCGAGAAGACAGACCCGAAGGTGATTCACTCGCTGATCAGCCGTTACAAAAACGGCGGCTTAAACGCAAAGACGGTGGACGAAAGCGCCATCGCGATGGCGCAGCACATCGCGCGGCGTTACGACAGCGCGCTCAAGGCCTGCAACGCGGTGGACTTCGACGATCTGCTGCTGCTCACGCTGCGGCTCTTTCGCGAACATCCCGCCGTGCTGGAAGCCTGCCGCGCGAAGTATCGCTACGTGATGGTGGACGAATACCAAGACACGAACGCCGCGCAGTTCGAGCTGGTGAACTCGCTCTGCAAGGAGCATCGCAACCTCTGTGTCGTGGGCGACGATGACCAGAGCATCTACGGCTGGCGCGGCGCGGAAGTCGCCAACCTGCTCGACCTCGAAAAACATTTCCCCGAAGTGAAGGTCGTGAAGCTGGAGCAGAACTACCGCTCGACGAACATCATTCTCAACGCGGCCAACGCCGTAATCAAAAACAACGTGCAGCGGCGCGGCAAACAACTGTGGTCGGCGAAGGGCGACGGGAATCGCATCACGCTGAACATGTTCGAGACGGACGAGGACGAGGCGCGCACGGTGGTTGAGGAGATTGAATTCCTGCGCATGGCGAAGCGGACACCGTGGAAGGAGTGCGCGATTCTTTTCCGCACGAACATCCAGTCCACGCCGCTGGAAATCGCGCTGCGCAAGGCGGGCGTGCGTTACAACCTGATCGGTGGGCAGAGCATTTTCGACCGGCGCGAAATCCGCGACACGCTCGCCTACCTGAAGACGTTCGTGAACCCGCACGACGACATCAGCCTGCTGCGCATCGCGAACGTCCCCGCGCGCGGCCTGAGCGACGTGACGATGGAGCGGTTGCTCGGCGCGAGCCAAGAGCGCAACTGCTCGGTCTTCAGCGCGATGCGGCACACGGACGTGCAGGCGATGTTCACGACGAAGACGCGGGAGGCGATGGCGGAGTTCATCACGTTTATTGAAGAGACACGAACTCCGATTGAAAGTGCGGACATGGCTGTCCGCCCCTCCTCGCTGACGCAATGGGCGGAGAAATTTCTGGCGGACACCGGTTACATTGATGACTTACGGCGCGGCGAGAAGAACATCGAGACGGCGGACAATCGCGTGCGGAACATCAAGGATCTGCTCGCGCGCCTCGACCTAACCGGCAGCGGCCCGTGTGGCGAACGCATCAGCGACTTCCTCGAAGAACTGACGCTCGACGCAGATCGCAAAGAGGAGCGCGAGTCGGAGAAGGACGCGGTGACGCTGATCACGATGCACAGTTGCAAGGGGCTGGAGTTCCCGAACGTCTTCATCGTGGGTCTCGAAGATGGGTTGCTCCCGCACTCGCGCTCGAAAGTGGAAGGCACGCTGGACGAGGAGCGCCGCCTGTTCTATGTGGCCATCACGCGCGCCATGCTCACGCTCACCATGAGCCATTGCCAGAGCCGCAAGAAATACGGGCAGGCCCTGCCGTGTCATCCGTCCGGGTTCTTGCAGGAGATTCCCGAGGAGTTCATCGAGCGCGGCGACGAGAAGGCGAAGGCGCCGGTCGCGGCGGCGGAGGGCAAAAGTATTTTCGCGGCGCTGCGCGAGTCGTTGGGGTAGGAGCGCGGGCTTTCCAGCCCGCAGCAACGCGAAATGGTGAACAGTGTCCGCCAGTTCTTGCGCCCTCGACTTGTGGACATTGCTGCGGGCTGGAAAGCCCGCGCTCCGCTTTTTGCAGTGACGGATTCCGCGCGAACATTTCTACTCCGCCCACCACATGAGCCAGACCATCGAGTATCTGCAATCGGAGTCCGCCGAAGCCGGCATTGAAATCGGGCTGCTCGTCAACTACCTCCTCTACGATTCCATCAAGGCCGGCGCGAGCGACATCCACATTGAGCCGTGGGAGAGCACGCTGGTCGTCCGCATCCGCCTGAGCGGCGTGCTCACGGAACTCGTGCATCTCCCGCTCGAACTGATGGAGAAAATTTCCGGGCGCTTCAAGGTCATGGCCGACCTCGTCAGCTACGAAAAGGGTTTGCCGCAGGAAGGCCACGCGTCGGCGGGGCCGGAACTGGGCGGCGTGGAATTGCGCATCTCCATCTTCCCCACCGTGCGCGGGGAGAAGATCGTGGTGCGCCTGTTTGATCCGAGCAACCGCAGCTTCGATCTCGCGTCGCTGGGCTTCGACGAGGAGACGCAGCGCACGTTTCTTAAATTGCTCTCGCGTCCGAGTGGTTTGATTCTGCTCACCGGCCCGACGGGTTCCGGCAAGACCACGGCGATTTACTCCGCGCTCTATCACATCGTCCAACGGTCGGGCGTGACCATGAGCATCGCCACAGTGGAAGACCCGGTGGAGTTCAACCTGCCGATGATCAGCCAGGCGCAGATCAACACGTCGCAGGAGTTCACGTATCCGAAGGCGCTGCGCTCGCTCATGCGGCAGGACCCGCAGGTGATCATGGTCGGCGAAATCCGCGACCCGGAGACCGCGAACATCGCGGTGCAGGCGGGGCTGACGGGGCATCTGGTCATCAGCACCATTCACAGCGGCATCGCGGTGGGCGTGTTCGCGCGGCTCATCAACATGGACATCGAGCCGTTTCTGCTCGCGTCGAGTCTCATCGGCGTGCTGGGCATCCGGCTCCTGCGCAAAAACTGCACCTACTGCGCGCAACCGTACGAGCCGGAGGCGGGCCTGTTGAAACTGGTGCCGCCCGAGGCGCTGGACACGGCGCAATTTCGCAAAGGCACCGGCTGCAAGGAATGCCTCGACACGGGTTACCATGGGCGCACCGCGATCACGGAACTTCTGGTGGTGGATGAAGTCTTCCGCGACGCCGTGTTGCAAAAGCTTCCGACGCGCCAGCTTCAACAAGTCGCCACGCAACAAGGCATGTTGACCATGTGGCAGAACGGCCTGAACCGCGCGCTCTCCGGCCAAACAACGCTGGAGGAAGTGCTGAGAGTGGTGGCGGTGGAGCAGGTGTGAGCCGGGGTGGATGAGCTGGAGAACACCAGCCGGGACGGCTGTCCCACTTCCGCGGGATTGCCTCACACGGTCGGGCGCGGCAGACTGCGGCCATGCGTTCACCCCATTTGAATCGTCGTTCGTTCGTGAAGTCCGCGGCCGTCGGTGTGGCGGCGGCCTCGGTCGTTTCCTCCGCGCGCGCGGCGGAGGCGCTTTACACCGTGCAGCACGGGCGCGTGCGGCAGTCGGTGGTGCCGTGGTGCTTCAATCCCATGAAGCCCGTCGAGGTCGTGGAACTGGCCGCGCGGCTCAAGCTCCCGTCGGTGGAACTCATCAGCCCGGAGCATTGGCCGCTGCTAAAACAAAAGGGGATGACGTGCGCGCTGGCGAGCAGCCACGGCTTCGCGAAAGGCTTCGCGCATGTCGAGGAACATGAGGAGTGCCTGGCCACGCTCCGCAAAAACATCGCGCTCGCTGCGGACGCGGGCGTGCCGGCCATCATCACGTTCTCGGGTTTCCGCCGCGGGCTGGCCACGGCGGAAGGCACCAAGAACATGGTTGAGGGTTTGAAAAAAATCGCCGCCTTCGCCGAGGAGAAAAAAGTGACGGTGTGCCTGGAGATGCTGAACTCGCGCGTGAACGTGAGCATGAAGGGCCACCCGGATTATTTTTGCGACGACATCGATCGGAGTGTGGACATCTGCAAGCAAGTGAGCAGCGAGCGGGTGAAAGTGTTGTTCGACATTTATCATGTGCAAATCATGCACGGCGATGTGATGGCGCGGCTGAAGCAGCACGCGAAATGGATCGGGCATTATCACACGGCGGGCGTGCCCGGCCGGAACGAAATTGATGACACGCAGGAGATTCAGTACGCGCCGATTCTCAAGGCCATAGTCGCCACGGGCTACCAGGGATTCGTCGGGCAAGAATTTATTCCGCTGCGCGACAAAGCCGCGTCGCTCGCCGAGGCGGTGAAGATTTGCGACGTGTGATCGGCGCGTGCTCCCCGCGTTAAAGTGTTCCTGAAAAAAGTTTTTCTTGTTTGACCCTTGAGCTTCGATTGAAGTACGCAACGTGACTCCGCACATCCAGTTGGCGCAACCAGGGCGCAAACTTGCGTGCGGAAGCGTGCGATGCTGAATGTAAAATCATTTCTAGCCGCGGACTTTGGTGCCGCGACTTTGAAAGTGGCCGAGTTCGAACCGAACGAGGCGGGCGGACTGCGACTCAAGCAGTACGGCTTCCGTCCGCTTGGTCAGGAAGGCCTGCAGGAAAGCTCGCGCGAGGCGGCTTTGCAGAAGGCGTTGCAGGAGCTGCTCGCCACGGGCGGGTTTCAATCCAAGGCCATCAACGTCTGCGCGCCGGGGTTCCACGTTTTCTCCAAGTTCGTCAAACTGCCGCCCGTTGATACCTCGAAGGTCACGCAGATCATTCAGTACGAGGCGCAGCAAAACGTGCCGTTCCCGCTCGAAGAAGTGGTTTGGGATTATCAGATTCTCGGCGCGGCTCCCACGGGCGAGCTGGAAGTGCTGCTCGTCGCCATCAAGTCGGACATTGTCGAAGGACTGTTCCGCACCAGCGAGAAGGCGAACACGAAGCTGGCGCTGGTGGATGTTTCGCCGGCCGCGCTGGCGAACGCGTTCCGCTACAATTACGGCGACCTCGAAGGATGCTCGATGCTCCTCGATATTGGCGCGAAGACGAGCAATCTGCTGTTTTTCGACAAGGAAGCCATTTATTCGCGCGGCATCAACATTGGCGCGAACTCGATCACGGCGGACTTCGCGAAGGAATCCAAACTCGGTTACGACGAGGCGGAATCAACGAAGATTGCGCAAGGTTTCGTCAGCCTCGGGGGCGCGTATGAGGAGCCGGAGGACCCGCAGCAGCAGGCCATTTCCAAGATCGCGCGGCAGGTGATGACCCGCCTGCACATCCAGGTCAACCAGACCGTCCAGTTTTATCGCGGACAGCAGGGCGGGGCGGCTCCGGTGCGGTTGTTCCTGAGTGGCGGCGCTTCCACGATGCCCTACACGGCGCAGTTTTTCGCCGAGAAGTTGAACATGCCGGTGGATTACTTCAATCCGCTGCGCAACGTGCAGATTGATCCGGGCGTCAACATCGAGGAACTCGCGAAGATCGGCCATCAGATGGGCGAACTCGTCGGTCTGGGCCTGCGGAATCTCGCGCATTGCCCCATCGAGTTGAACCTCATGCCCAAGAGCGCGCTCAAAGGGCAGGAATTCGGTGCGAAGAAACCTTATCTCATCGCCACGATGGCGAGCCTGGTCGCGATTTTGTTCGCATTCGGGTTCTTCAATGACCGCATCGCGAACAGCAAGCGCGGGTCGCTGGAGAAATTGCAGCCGGAGTTGCAGCGCTTGCAGTCCTTGGACAATCAAATCGAAGCCGAAGAGCGGAAGCTGCGCGTCGCGCGCCTCGAGTCCGAGCAACTCGCGGGCTGGCTGGAGCATCGTCCGTATTGGGGGAATCTATTCATGGAA
>JAYVNY010000004.1:0-10688 GCA_043758205.1 Akkermansia sp. | reverse complement strand
TTCCACCCACGCAGGCAGGCCGGGCGGCGTGATGGTTTCGCCTTTCGTTTCTTTCTCCGCGAGAGCGAGGTTCAGTTTGAGCAGGAAGGCGAGGATGTCTTCCTCCGGCTTCATGCCGTAGGCGGCGCGCACGGCGGCATCAAGCGTGGCGTGGGCGGCGCGGAGCTTGTTGTCGCCCGGCGTTTCGAGCGTGCGATAGAGTTCGCGCAACGACCAGCCGTTGTCCTCCATGATTTCGCGGCGCAACGCGCGCAACGCGCGGGCGCTTTCGGACACGGCGCGGAGCCGCTCCATGGCCTCACGCAAAGTCCGCAAAGGCCGCGAAGGTTCCGGGTCTTTTCGTTTGCGCCCTTCGCGGCCTTGGCGTGAGACCTCAAACTGCGGCCACGGAAACGTGTCGAACACCGTGTCCGAGGTGTAGCGGAAACCGGTGCCGAGCGTTGAACAACGCGCTTTGAACCACGCCCAGTGCAGGCCCGACTGCAAAATCCCAAACGAGTAGTCGTCCGCAAAGGAGAAGACCATCAACGTGTTGTCAGGATGAACTTCGCTTGAAATGAACTCAAAGATCGGGCGGCTCGTCACGCGCGAACAAGCGACGTAGCGCGGCACATCGGCGATGGCGGCAATCGTGCCCGGCTGATAGTCGCGAAGTTGCCACCAGCGTTTTGCCAGGCGAGTCCAGCGCGTGCTTTCTTTGCCCGTCGTGGTCTTCTCTGTTTCAGCCTTGGCGAGCACCACCGGCATGACCAGTTTCTTCACGCGCTCGAACGGAACCTTGTAGTGCATGGCTTCGGTCATGTCGCGCTGGCCGAAATCAATTATCCAGCGCGTGGGTCGGCTCTCTTCCACGAGGTCGCGGCCAATCATGTACGGGAACAGAACATCGCGGTCGTCGGGATGCTTGCGCAGCAGTTGCTCGGCTTCCTCCGGTGTGAGCCAGAAGCCTTCGTTGAATGGATACTGGCCGACATAAACTGTTTTCGGCTTTTGGTTCGCGCTGAGAGTTTCGGCGGAACGAACGTCCGCCTGCGCCGAGAGAACCGGACTGATGACGTCGAGTTCGTCACAAACCCAAACCTCGCTCGGCGAGGTACGCACCTGGGTAAAGAGCTTTTTCTTGCCGCCCTCTTTGCCCTTCACCCAATTCACGATAGCGACGTGAACCGCGGCCTCACCCGGCCAGGCTTGCGTGGAGACGGCTTCCGTGATCGTGCCGCCGTTGTTGGCGATGTAATCAAGGCTCGCTTCGCGGGTTTCGCTTTCGCGGATGGTGTTGGTTCCAACAAGTCCGGCGCGCGAGCCGGGCTTCAAGTGATCGTGCGCCAGACGGAACCAATGCACGCAGAAGTCCGCCATCTTCGGCACGTCAGGATACTTCGCCCACAGTGCTTGAGTCTGCGCGTAACCGAGTGCCTTCTGCAAAAAGCGCGAGCCGTGGAATGGTGGGTTGCCAATGATCACATCAGCTTCTGGCCAGGGGGAATAGAGCGCGTCGGCTTTGACGATGTTCAGGTCGAGATTGTCGAGCGGCAAATCCTTCTCGAATTGCAGCGCGTCGGTGTCCACCGGCAGCACGTCTCGATGGTCTTCCCAAAACTTCGCCGCGTCCCGCGTGGCCAGCCGGCGGGCCAGCATGAGCGTGACCTTGGCGACTTCTACGGCGTTGGCGTTGATGTCGAGGCCGAAGAACTGTTTCGGCGAAATCTCGCTGGCCGTGCCGACGCGCGCGAACTGGCGGCGGTCGCGCTCGAACAGGGCGAGCAAAATCCTCTGCTCCAATTCCCGCAGCGCGCGATAAGCCACGTAGAGAAAATTGCCGCTGCCGCAGGCCGGGTCGAGCACGCGAAATTTTCTCAGCGCCATGAGAAGGTTCAGCAAATCGGTGGCGCTTTTCGCCGCCGCGATGCGCTCCTCCCACGGACGCACGATGGTCGGGCGGACGATTTTCTGGATGTCGCTCTCGTAGGTGAAGTGCGCGCCGAGGGCGTGGCGTTCCTCTTTGCCTAGACTGCCCTCGAACAGCGTGCCGAAGATGACGGGCTGAACTTTGGACCAATCTTCCTTGGCGGCTTCGATGAGCAGACCGATCTCGAGGGGTTGGAGTTCGACGGGATCAACTTGGGCAAAGAGTCCGCCGTTGAAATAATCCACGCCCGCATAGCGTCCACCACGCGCGGCCTTTGGGTCGTTCATCTGGCGGAACAGGCTACCGATTAAATCGTAGCTGCTCGCGCCGCGGCGACATTCTTCCAGCAGACCGGTGAAAAGACTCTTCGGCAGCAGCCCGATGTCCTCAGAGAACATGGCGACGACGCTTTGCAGGATGAACCGCTGCGCGCTCACTCGGGGTTCACCGCGATGCACGAGCGAGTTGAAGGCGCTGGCGACATCCGTGGCCGCCTGCCGCGTGACTTCGACCCAGTTGTTGCCAAAGACAGGCGCGAACTGGCGCGGGAAAAGAAAATTCAACGCCGAATGGCGCGCGGCGAGTTCGCTGACCTTGATGCGATCCACCGGCTCCTGCATCTGCGTGTTGAAATCGTAAATCCAAAGCTCATCGAAATTGCAGAGCACGACGTAGGGCGGACGGTGCGGCACGAGATTGAGCCAGTAGTCGAAGCTCTGCTGGTAGTGCTTGGAGAGCTTCACGCCACGCGACTTCATCTCGATGAGCACGCGGCCCGGCCAGACGAAGTCGGCATACTTGGTTTTGTCGCCGGGGAAACGGACGCGATACTCGAACGTGGACGTGTCGGGGAGCGTGTTGGCGTCGTGGTTGAAGGCTTCGAGCAGGTGAAAGAGAAAGGTCTGTGCCTCGCTCTTTTCGTCGCCTTTGAGCTGGGCGGCGAAGTCGGCAAATTCATGGAAGGCGCGTTCCTGCGATGTCATCCGCGCTGAGACTGGCAGGAAGGTGCGGCGGTGTCACCTGCCGGATTGAGAACTTGGGCGAGGCGCAGCCGATGGATGACGCGGTGGAACTCGTGGGCCGGCGCATGGGCGCGGGCAGTTTCGCGCGCCGGATTTGGCGGCGGCGTGGCAGCGGGTGAGCGGGCTGGTGTATACGCCGCTCGCGCCGCACCTCACGAACGTGTCGCATCTCATCGTCTGCCTGGACGGACAGTTGAGCCGGCTGCCGTTCGAGATGCTGCTGGTGTCCAAACCCGGCGGGCTCCCCCGGTATCTGGTCGAGGAGAAAACCATCAGCTACGTCGGCAGCGGGCGGGAGGTGGCGCGGCTGGGCAGAGCAGTGGCGGTAACTGAGGTCCAGCCGTTGGCATTGTCTTGGGTTTATGGGCAGAGAAGCATCCCGGCCAATTGTGCCAGGTTGCCTTGCCGCACGTCGAAGGTGCAAAACTCCTTGGCCCCGATGACTGAAGCGGCGGCGACATGGAGAGCGTCGAGGCTGCGGGTGCCAAGCGTCGGGGTGTGATGCGTCGCCAACGCTTCCGCTTCTGGAACGAGCTTGGCCCACAGGTCCGGTTTTGCCACCAGAACACCCGCCTGCAAATCCTCCTGAACCTGTGTCCATGCAGCCTGTGCTTCATCGGGCGTCAACCGCTGCTGAAACACGGCCAGACTCAACGCGTTTCGGAGTTCAATGCGGTGAAAGTCGGTGAAATCAATCGGGACCGGATTGGCCCGCCGCCACGCATCTGCTCGGGAAGAATTCGCATCCGGAACGTAGAGCGAGAAGAGAACACTGGTATCAACGTAAGTCACCAGCGCTCCTCTTCACGAGCCAGCAGGATCATGCTCGGAAGCACCTTTTCGCCAAAGATCATTCGTCGGCGCGCGGCGTAGTCCGGCAGCTTGACTGACGCTTGGCTGGCGGATGGGGTCGGGGTGCTGTCGTGGCGGTCGAGATATTTCTGCAACCACTGCGCGATGGACTGCGCGTCCTGTATTGGCAACTGCTTCAGGGCGGACTCAATTTCCACAACCGTGCTCATGCCGGAAATTTGCGCGCAGGAAGATAAATTGCCAATCCAAATTCCCGGCGGTCTAGGAGCAGTGCGATGGCTCGCCGCTGCCGAGGCTACCTTCGCGGTCGCGCATCATTGCCCTCGCGCCTTCTTGGAACCCAGTTCCTCCGCCAGTTCTTCGACGATCCAGTTCTCTCGCCGCGCGCTCAGGTGGTCCGCCGCCGCGCCGTGCTCGAAGGCGGCGTGGCGCAGGACGCGCAGCGGATTTTTTCCCAAGATGGGTTGCGCCAGCCCGCCGGTGATGAAGCCCGCGAGTACATCGCCGCTGCCGCCCTGGGCCAGGCCGGAGTTGCCGGTGCTGTTCACGAACACCTCGCCCGCGCGCGTGCCGACCAGCGTGTGCCGGCCTTTCAGCACCACCCAGCAGCCGCCGAATTTTTCTGACAACGCGCGCAACGAAGCCACGCGGTCACGTTGAATTTCTTCCGTCGTGCTGCCCAGCAACCGCGCCGCTTCGCCTGGGTGCGGCGTAATGACGCGGCACGCACCAACCGGCACCGCTCCCGGCGGCAGCCAGTCCAGCGCGCTGGCGTCGGCGATGACGGGACGCGGATCGTTGGCCCACAGGTGACGGAACCACTCGCGCATGGAGGGTGGAACATTCTCCGCCGCGAGTCCGGGGCCGAACAGGAACGCGGTGAACTTCTCCACGGAACGCGCGCGGACATTCTCCGTCCACGGGCTGACCATCACTGCCTGCAACTGCGAGGCGACGGGCACATAAACTTCCGGCGTCGTGAATAGCGTGATGAGTCCAGGCCGCGCCCGTTGTGCGCCACGCGCCGTGAGCACCGCCGCACCGTGATAACCGAGGCTGCCCGCGATGATGGCGGCGTGGCCGAAAGTTCCCTTGTGCCCCGCCGCCGGACGCAGTGGCGGAAAATCCCCGAAGTCATTTGCGGTCGTCCATTGCACGTCGCTCTGGGCCGGACATGGAATCAGCCCGACATCCTCCACGACCTCCAGTCGTCCGACGTGAACGGCCGCGCGGTCGGCGAGCAATCCACGCTTCGGTGCGCCGATGGTCAGGGTGAGTGCGGCTTGCACGGCCACGGGCTGCGGCGCGCCGGTGTCTGCGTCCAGTCCCGACGGCACATCCACCGCGAGCACGCGCGCGCCGGAGAGATTCAATGCGGAAATCAAATCCATCCACGCGCCCGTCAACGGCCGGTTCAAGCCGATGCCGAACAATCCATCCACGACCAGACTGGGGCGGGATTTCAACTCGCGGGTGATTTCCGGCAAAGCCGTCTCTGGCTCGACAACTTCCATCAACTTCACCGTGCGCCCGTCAAGATGCGGACGCATCGCGCGCACGTCATTGCCGTTGTGACCGCGCCCGGCGAGCAGGAGGAGGGAGTCGCCCAGTTTCGTGAGTTCGAGCGCGTGCCGCGCCAAGGCTTCGCCCACGCGTGCGATGACGGCGGCTTCCGTTGGCCCGGCGGCCCACGTCGCCCGTTCCCAGGCACGCATCTGCTCCACGGAAATCACCGGCAAAGACATGACGGGATTAGAGCAAAGGGCAGGCGGGCCGGAAATGTTTTGTGCGCTCCTCAGAACAAGACGGGCGAGAACGTCTCACTACTCAACGGAGCGCGGGCTTTCCAGCCCGCAGCAATACTCGATCATCTGGAGCGCCAGTTCGTCTGCCGGCCCTCCTGGCAACGCACGCTGCTGCGGGCTGGAAAGCCCGCGCTCCTGACCTACAACGTGTTCAACACATCCACCAACTGCCGCAGCCGCCCGTAATGCCGCCGGTCGAAATCCATGCAGATACGCGGCAGGTGCAGGAATTGATCGTCCTCGCGCTCCTCGATGAACGGCTCGCAGACGCGGATTTTTTCGCCCACGATGATTTCCGCGAAGTCCTCGTTCAGCGCATCAATGGCCGATTGTGACGGCGCGTGCTGCACGCGGATGACGAGCTTGTCGTGGACGAAACGCATCGAGTGATAGTTGCGGTAGAACTTCGTGATCACGCGCACGGCATGGTCCACGTCGTCCGTGCATTCGTAGAGATTTAGATCGTCGGACGAGATCAATTTGTTCCGCAGCAAGTGCTCGCGAATGGTGCGGTCCCAAGTGTGCCAGTAGTCCGTGCCCGGCGGATCGAGCATGATGAGCGGCATGAGCCGACTCTTGCCCGTCTGCATCAGCGTGAGCGCCTCGAAGCCTTCGTCGAGCGTGCCGAAGCCGCCGGCGAAGAGCACGATGGCGTCCGAGTTGCGCAGGAAGGTCAGCTTGCGCGTGAAAAAGTATTTGAAGGTGATGAGCTTCTTGTCCTTCTGGATGATCGGGTTGGCCGTCTGTTCCCAAGGCAACCGGATATTTGCGCCGAAACTGTTCTCCGGTCCCGCGCCCTCGTGGCCCGCCTGCATGATGCCTGGACCGGCACCCGTGATAATCATCCAGCCCGCCGCCGCCATCTTGCGCGCAAATTCCGTGGCGTGCTGGTACTCGGCGCGCGTCGGCAACGTGCGCGCCGAGCCGAAGATGGTGACCTTGCGCTTCTCGGCGAAGGGCGCAAACAGCTTGTAGGCGAGGCGCAGTTCCTTCATCGCCACGGCCATCACGCGCGCGTCGCCGCGGTCCTGTACGTCTTGCAGCATCTTGAGCGCGTTCTCGATCACGTCCTCGACCAGATCGGGATTGGCCCCACCGCCCTTGGCCGCGATGAGTTCCTGAATGCGCCGCCGGATGTCGGCTTCCGTGGTGGCCGGCTTGTCCAATTTTTCCATGCGGGCGGGACGCTACTGATTCGCCGCGCCGTCTGCAAACTTTGGCGTGCGCGGAGGTGGCAGGGCAGCGGAGCGAAGTGATGCCGCCGCTCAGACGCGCAGGAAAATCTTTCGAAGATATAAGAATCGCGCGAGCGCCACCGCGAGCAACAGTCCCACGCCCGCCGCCAGCAGATGTCCCGCGCCGGGCGTGAGCAGTTGATCGAAAAACTTCGCCACATCGCCCCCGACCAGCCGGTGCGCCAGTTTTTCAAAACCGATGATGCTGTCCGCGAAGTAGAGCGTGATGGCGTTCGCGCCAATCCAGATGAACGGCACCGCCCACTTCTGCCGGCCCCACACGTCCACCACTTGATGAAACACGCCGAGCAGGATCGCGCTGTAGCCGCCCGCCACGAGGACGAAGGACGAGGTCCAAATCTTTTTCACCACGGGAAATTGGAATCCCCAAATGGAGCCGAGCAGCACCAGGATGACGCCGCCGCTGATGAGCCAGAGCGACTTGTGGCGTGGGCAGTCGCAGGGACGCCGCAGCCACAGCCCCGCCAGCACGCCGAGCAGGCAGGTGCCGATGGCGGGCAGCGTGCTCAACAAACCTTCCGGGTCCCATGTCCCGTCCCAGCGTTTGCCAGGGAGATAATTCGCATCAATCCAGTTCGACAGATTCTGTCCCGGCTCGAACACGCCCGGGCCAACGCCCGGCACCGGCACGAACGTCATCAGCGCCCAATAGCCCGCCAGCAGCGTGACCAGCGCGGCGATCAGCCCGCGCCAGCGCAGGTTCAAAAAGAGCAGCGAGGCGAAGAGGTAACAGAGCGCGATGCGGTTCAGCACGCCGAGCAGGCGGATGTCCGGCCACAGCTTGCTCAGGCCGCCCGAATAAATCAGGGCCAGCACGAACAACAGCACGAAGCGGCGCAGCACGCGCCGGTGCGCCGCGGCTTTTCCTTCCTGTTCCACCAGCCGCGTGAGCGAAAAAACCAGCGACACGCCCACGATGAAAACGAAGAGCGGAAAAATCAGATCGTAGAAACGGAAGCCCGCCCACTCGACGTGCTCGAGTTGCGTGCCGGCGAAATTTCCAGCGGCGGCGAGCACCCCCTCCTGGCCCTTCGACATTTCCTGCAAGGCCGCCGCGAACGAATCGCCGCCGAGAATCCAGAACATGTCGAACCCGCGCAAGGCGTCCACGGAGACGACGCGCGGACTCGGGCTGCGGAGGGCAGGGGAAGTGGCGTCGGAATTGTTCACGCGCCGGTTCTCCCATTTCAAGAAGGGCAAGGCAACAGCGGGCGCGCATACGGGCCCACGCGGGAAAATAAGTCCCGAGGTGCGAGGAGCTGTGGATCAGCAATGATGTTTTCCCATTCGCCTGCCCCAATTCGTCTGCCGCGCCGCCGCCGGGATGACAAGCCGGCAGACAAATCGGGGCAGACGAGAGAAAGCCTTCTCCGCTCAAACAAAGGCGGCAACGAATCCGGCGCAACGCCGTCCGGCACGCTACTTCAACTTCCCGAAAATCTCGTTCGCTTCGGCCAGCGTCTCTTTCGAGCCGATGTCGAACCATAGGCCGGGCACGCGCCAGGTGTGGAACGGGGTGCGCGGATAGAGCCATTGCACGAGGCGTCCGGGCTGGTCGGGATTGTTACCTTCCGCGACATACTGGCGGATGAGCGGCAGGGTGGCGCGCGGATAAAAATAGAGCGCAATGCCCGTGAGCGTGCTCTGCGGCACCTTCGGCTTTTCCTCGAAGTAGGTGATGCGCCCGCCGTCATCAACGGTGATGGCGTTGTATTTCTTGATCGCCTCCAGATCACCCACGTCGTACACGCCGAGCACGGGCGTGTTCTTCTCGCGGCAGAATTTTCCAAACGCCTCGATGCTCTCGGAGAAAAGATTGTCGCCCGCGACCACGATCAAATCGTCGTCCACCTGCTCGCGTTCCAGCACGAGGTTCAGGTCGCCAATCGCGCCGAGCTTGTTGGTGTCGTCGGTCGAGCCGTCGTTGATGATGGTGAAGTTCAGCTTCGACTTCGTGGCGCGGTAGCCGTCGGCCCACTGCTGAAAGGGTGCGGCGAACTTGTCGTTCGTCACCACATACACGCGGTCAATGCCCGGGATGGGCGCGATGTGGTCGAGGACGTGCTCGATCATCGGGCGGCCCGCCACGTCGAGAAGCGGCTTCGGTTTGGTGAGCGTGAGCGGGTAAAGCCGTGTGGCGTAACCGGCGGCGAGGATCAGGATTTTCATTCAGAAGAAAATGAGGGCGGGGCGTGAGCGGTGAAATCGCGCCGCAGCGCATGGTTAGGCCACTTCATACGCCCCAGAATTTCCACCAAGGCCGCGCCGCAGCCGGCGGCGCTGTCGCCTTCTGAAGGGCTGCGGTATTGGTGAAGATGGAATCAACCAGCACTCTCATGTCCTCCTTCAGGGCGTGGGAATGCCCTACGCCTATCAGTCGGTTCTGCCACGATTGATTGTTCTCGGTGATGAACTCTTGGTGGGCGGCTTGCACCAATCCCTCGACATACTTCCTGCCGATACCAAGCCCCGCAAGCTGGTCAACGATGATTGCGTGAATGTCCCCGACATCCATGAAGCAATGCACTCGCCCAACCCCAAAGACGTAACCATACAGCGTGAAGCTGAAGACTTGACACATCAACTCGTCTTCGAGCTTCCAACGTGGTTCGGATGTCACTTGGCGCGTGAACTCTTCAGACTTCGATTTGGCGTGTTGTTTTAGGTCTGCCATAAATGCTCGAAGCTGCCTAACTACTGCTCAAACAAACTCGGCGCGACCGAGCGCACCAGCCGCTGCGAGTTGGCCATGATTTCCTGGCTCGATTCCGAGGCCAGCGCCGCCGCCGCGATTTCTTTCGCCTCGCTCATCTTGATGCGGCGCAGCAGATATTTCACCTGCGTCACCGACGACGGCGACACGCTCAGTTCATCCACGCCCAGGCCGAGCAGCAGCGGAATCATCAGCGGGTCGCCGGCCATCTCGCCGCACACGCCGACCCAGATGCCCGCCGCGTGGGCCGCGTCCGTCGTCATTTTTATCAAGCGCAACACGGCGGGATTCGTCGGCTCGTAGAGGTGGGCGATCTTCTCGTTCAACCGGTCCACCGCCATCGTGTATTGGATCAGGTCGTTGGTGCCGATGCTAAAAAAATTCACGCGCTTGGCCAGCGCATCAGCGGCCAGCGCGGCGGACGGGATTTCAATCATCGCGCCCACTTCCATCTTCTCGTGGAAGACCACGCCCTCACGGCGCAACTCCGCCTTGCACTCGTCGAGCAGCGCGTTGGCCTGGATGAGTTCGTCGAGGCACGAGATCATCGGATACATTAGCTTCACGTTGCCCTCGATGCTGGCGCGGAGGATGGCGCGAAGCTGCGCGCGGAAAATGTCCTTCTCCTGGAGGCAGAAGCGAATGGCGCGGTAGCCGAGGAAGGGATTCATCTCCGCCGGCACGTTGAGGTGTGCCATGAATTTGTCGCCGCCGAGATCGAGCGTGCGAATGATCACCGGCGCGGGCCGCAACGCCGCCGCCACCACGCGATACGCGCGGAACTGTTCCTCCTCGGTCGGCAGCGTGTCGCTCTTCAGAAAAAGATACTCCGTGCGGAACAGCCCCACGCCTTCCGCGCCGCTGATCCGCACCTGCTCCACGTCATCCGCGCCCTCGATGTTGGCCGAGAGCGTGAGCTGCACGCCGTCGAGCGTGATGGCGGGCTTGTCGGCGGTGTCGCGCAGCTTCTCGTCGAGGCTGACGTGCTTGCGCACGAGCTGCCCGTACTCGAAGAGCGTCTGGTCCGTGGGATTGATGACAATCCGCCCGTTGTAGCCATCGAGCAGAACGTATTGGCCGTCGCGGAGTTCGGTGCTGGCCTTCCCCACGCCGACCACTGCCGGGATGCGCAGCGAGCGGGCCATGATCGCGGTGTGCGAGGTCTTGCCC
>JAYVNY010000003.1:0-2849 GCA_043758205.1 Akkermansia sp. | reverse complement strand
AAGGAAAACAAACGCAGCCTCAAGAGCCAGCGCCTGCGCGCCACCCTCGACCCCGATTACCTCCGCCAACTCCTCGCCAGTTAAGATGCGTCAGCCCTGCCCCACTCCTCCTGCGCGATTGACGGAAAACTTTTTTCCGTGATCCTTCGCCGATGCACGTCTGTTCCCCGATCAATCGTCTTTTGCTTTTGGCCGTGTCGTTGGCGCTCGCGCTCGGCGCGCGCGCGGCGGACGAGGAACGCCCGGCGTTTCTGCGCGAGCCGTATCTGCAATTCTCCACCACCAACTCGATCTACGTCGTCTGGCGCACGGCGGGGCCGATGACCCCCGTGGTGAAGTTCGGCACGGCGTTGAACAAACTCAACGGCGAGCTTTCGACCCTCAGTGAAAAATCCGGCGCGGGCATTCTGGTGCGCGCGCAACTCGGCGACAAAAAGGACGCGCTGCCCCGCCAGCTCCAGCAGTATCGCACCGAAGAAAATTTGAAGCTCCGCAAGCTGCACTCCGCGCCGCTCGGCACCTTCCAATACGAGGCGCGGCTGCAAGACCTGTCACCCGCCACCAAATACTATTACGCGGTCTTCGACGGCGAGAAGCGCCTGACGCCGTCGGATGAAACGTATTCTTTCACCACGCCGCCGATGATTGGCACGCGGACGCCGGTGCGGTTCTGGGCCTTGGGCGACGGCGGCACGGGGCGGCAGGAGCAGATGGATGTTTATCGTGCGATGGTGGAAGTCACTGCGCGCGAAAAACATCCGCTCGACCTGTGGCTGCACTTGGGCGACATGGCTTATGGCACGGGACGCGACATGGAATTTCAGACGCGCTTCTTCGAGTCGTATGAAGGCGCGCTGCGCAGTTCGGTGTGCTGGCCCACGATGGGCAATCACGAGGGCATGACCTCGAAAGGCACGACCGGCGTGGGTCCGTATTACGACGCGTATGTGGTGCCACGATACGGGGAAATCGGCGGCGTGGCGTCGGGCACCGAGGCGTATTACTCCTTCAACTGGGCGAACATTCATTTCATCTGCCTCGACTCGCACGACCTCGACCGCAAGCCCGGAGGCGCGATGGCCAAGTGGTTGAAGGCGGATTTGGAGAAAGCCAAGGCGGACTGGATGATCGCGTTCTGGCACCACCCGCCCTACACGAAAGGCACGCACGACTCGGACAAGGAAAAGGACATGGCCGAGATGCGCCAGCACCTCATGCCCATCATCGAGGCGGGCGGCGTGGACCTGGTGCTGGCGGGGCATTCGCACATTTACGAGCGGTCCATGCTGATTGATGGCGCGTATGGCGCGACGAACACGGTGGCGGAAAATTTCGTGTTCGATGACGGCGACGGCAACCCCGACGGCGACGGCGCGTATCGCAAGAGCGAGGGCCTTCATCCGCATCAAGGCACGGTCGCCATCGTCGCGGGTCACGCGGGGGCCAGCATGGGCCGCAAGGGAACGATCCCCCTGATGAAGAAGACGATCTTGGAATTCGGCTCCGTGCTGGTGGACGTGGACGGCGACACGCTGACCGGCAAAATGATCAACCGCTCCGGCTCGGTGCGCGATCTGTTCAGCATGGTCAAGCGCGGCAAAATCGAGCCGGTCCGCATGGCGCTCCCGTGGCAGCCGGAGGAATACAAGAAGCCGACGAACGACACGGCCAAGGCGGATTACACGATCCAGAACGCGCCGCCGGTGGATTACAAAGTTTTGATCCCGAAGTTCGGCGACTGGGCGTACCTCGCGGGCGAAGACCCGATTGGCATCGCCTGGACGCGCCAGAATTTTGACGCCGCGAAATGGAAGCGCGGTCCCGCCGGTTTTGGTTTCGGCGACGCGCGTTACCGCACCGAGATTCCCAAGGAACGCGGCAAGCCCTCGTCCGTCTATATGCGGCACGAGTTCAGCATCGAGCAGGTGGATCGGGTCTCCGAGCTTGGCTTGATCGTGGATTACCGCGACGGGTTCATTGCCTACATCAACGGACGCGAGGTGGCGCGCGTGAACATCGGGCGCAGCGCCGGGCGCAACGTGCAGAAGATCAAGGCGCGCGAAAGCACCGGCGCGACCTATCTCACGCTCAAGGACGCGCAGCGGTATTTGAAGGAGGGCGTGAACGTGCTGGCCATCGAAGCGCATTCGCCGACCGACGCGCTGGACATGTTCGTGGACCCGTATCTGATTCTCGAGGACTGAGGCGCTTATGAAAAAGAACTCAGAAGGCAGAAGGCAGAAGGCAGAAAGTCGGTGGCCCTTCGTCATTCGTCATTCGTCATTCGTCTTGGCGCTCGTTGCCGTTTGCCTCGCGGCACCGCTCGCCGTCCGCGCGCATGACGAGCCGCAGCACGAGATTGATGAACTGACTCTCCGCATCAATGAGGAAGGCGAATCGGCCCATTTGCTCCTGCAACGCGCCATCGAGTACAACGTGCTGCGGCAGTCCGCCGAAGCCATCAGGGATTTGGAACGTGCGCTGCACTTCGAGCCGGAAAACACGCCTATCCTCCGCGAACTGGCCCGGACTTATCTCGCCACCGGCAAGACCAACGAGGCTTCCGCCAACATCACGCTCGCGATCAAATACGCCGAGGCGGGCGCGGAACTCGGCTCCGCGCTCATGGTGCGTTGCGACATTCGCCGCGCGCGGAAGGACTATGCGAAGGCGCTGGAGGCCGCGAATGAAGCCATCGAACAGCACGGCGAAAGCGTGGAGTGGTATCTCACCCGCGACCAGTTGCAGCAGCAGCTTGGTTTGAAGAAGGAACGCATCGCCGGACTCGACGAGGGCGTGAAAGCCACCGGCAGCGGCCTGCTTGAAACCGAGTGGCTCGACGCGCTCAT
>JAYVNY010000002.1:0-8283 GCA_043758205.1 Akkermansia sp. | reverse complement strand
GTCCGGGCCTTTGGTGGTGAAGAACGGATCGAAAATGCGGTCAATGATTTCAGGCGGGATGCCTGTGCCGGTATCGCGCACCCGCACGACCACGTAATTGCCGGGCCTGGCCTCCGGGATGGCGCTGGCGTAGGCCGCGTCCACTTCCATACGCTGCCCCTCCAGGGTGAGCGTGCCGCCGTGGGGCATGGCATCGCGGGCGTTGACGCACAGGTTCAGGAGCACCTGGTCCAACTGGGTGGCGTCGCCCAAAATCATCGGCAGCTTCGGGTCGCATCGGATCACCAGCTGGATGTTCTTGGGAAAGCTGCCCTTCATCATCTTCTCCAAGTCCCGGATCAGACGGGTGGGCTGGAGAGCGACGCGCTCACCCTCCGCGCCTTTGGCAAAGCTCAACAATTGCCGAACCATGTCCGCGCCCCGCTTGGCGCTGGACTGAAACATGTCCAGGATTTGCGACTCCTGGGGATACTGCATGCGGAGTAATTCCACGCCCATCATGATGGGGGCGAGCGCGTTGTTGAGGTCGTGCGCCACGCCGCCGGCCAGCGTGCCGATGGATTCCAGCCGTTGCGAGCGGAGGGCGAGGCCTTCCGCGCTTTTCCGCTCCGTGATGTCCTCGGCCGTGCCCACGATGCGGTGAATTTCGCCGGCCTCGTTCCGCACTGGAAACGCGCGGTCACGAATCCAGCGCAGCGATCCGTCCGGCCGCAGGATGCGGTAAGTCTCATCGTAATCACCACGCACCTGTTTGGTTTCTGCCGCCTGCGCGATGCGCGGCCGGTCGTCAGGATGAATGGCCTCCAGCCAGGCGCGCGGCGAGGCGTAAAGACTGGCGCAGGTGCGCCCCCAGATACTCTCGTAGGCTGGACTGAGGTAGAGCATCTCGTTCTTGGCGGGGTCCGTGACCCAGAAAACTTCATGGATGCTTTCAACCACCTGGCGGAAGCGGTCCTCGGATTCGCGGAGGGAGTCGCGGGCGCGCATCTGGGCCAGCGCCCCGCCGCATTGGTCAGCCAGAGCCTCCAGGGCGACGAGGTTCTCCTGCCGATAGGCGTTGACGGTGTAGCTCTGGATCGAGAGCACCGCGATTAATTCCTCACCGTGCCGCACCGGAACCATCATGATGGAGCCCGACGGACGGGCTTTGTCGCCGAACGGAATGAGGCCTGACTCACCGCCGGCTGGACGCTCGCGCAGGATTAATTGCGGACCCTCACTGATGGCGCGTCGGGCGAAAGGCGAAGGCGGCTGATCCGCATAGGTCGGCGGCACGTTCTCGCGGCGGCCGTCCACGACGTCCATGTTCAAAACGGAACGGAAGCGATCCATGCCCTTGTCGTAAAGGTGCAGCCAGCAGGCGTCCCATCCAAACAAGTCATCCGCTGTCGCCACGATGATTCGCGCCGCTTCCACCGCCGTGGCGGCACCGCCGAGCCGCCGACCGAGCGTGGCAAAGGCCGCCAATTGGCGCTCGCCCTGCTTGCGTTCGGTAATATCCTGGCAGGTGCCGACGGCCCGGATCGGCTTACCCGCCGCATCACGGATTACTTGCCATCGCTCCTCGATGAACTTGATGCGGCCTCCGGTGAAGAGCAGCCGGTGCTCGCAGGAACAGGACTCACCAGGTTCAAACGATTTTTGGAATGCTTGGTCCACGGCTACACGATCCTCCGGGTGAACCAACTCCAGGAAATCTCCGTGCGAGGGGAAAAACGTCCGCGCGTCGGTTTCGCAGATGCGGTGCGTCTCGTCCGACCAGATCACCCGCATCGTGGCGAGGTCGGTCTCCCAACTGCCAACCTTGGCCACGCTTTGCGCCGCGAGCAAACGCGCCCGTTCCACTTCCAATTGATCCGCCAACTGCCGTTGCTGGGTGATGTCGCGCGCGACGCCGAACACCTGACGCGACTCCACGAACGGATGGACATTCCACGACAACCACCGCCAGGAACCGTCCTTGCACTGATAGCGATTGTCGAAGCTCCGCACCGGTTGCCCCTGAATGATTTGCTCTCTCGTGCGCTGCGTGGCCTCGCGATCCTCGGGATGAACGAAGTCGATGGAGGGTCGGCTGGTGAGTTCTTCGGCGGTCCAGCCCAGATGTTCGGTCCAGGCCGGATTCACCTGCACGAACCTCCCGTCGAAGCTGGCCACGCAGAGCATGTCGAGCGAGAGGTTGAAGAGCCGATCCCGCTCCGCTTCCGCTTTCCGCTGCTCCGTGATGTCGTGGGTGGTGCCGACGATTCTCAACGGCTGACCGGATTTCTCATCGAAAAAAATCTGCGCGGATTGCTGGAGCAGGCGCTCCTCCCCACTGGGCTGAATGAGTCGGTGAACCAGGGCATACGGCACTCGCTCCCGGATCGCAGCCGCCACGGCCTGCCGCATCCTCTCGCGATCCTCGGGATGGACATGGCGATAGAATAATTCGCGCGTGATCTCCACCTCCCCTGGCGCATAGCCCGCGATGCGAAACATCTCGTCGGACCAGCGCAACGGGAGATCGCCCGCGTCATCCCGGTTGGCCAGTTCGAGTTCCCAACTGCCGAAATGAGAGACGCGCTGCGCGGCGGCCATGTTGGCCTCGCTGGCGCGCAAGGCTTCCTCCGCCAACTTGCGCTCTGTGATGTCGCGCACCGTGCCGAGAAATGTGGGACGCTCCGCTCCGGCCACACTGACCACGGTCAGTTCCACAGGGAATTCCGTGCCGTCCGAGCGCAGCGCGGAAAGTTCGATGCGCCGGCCCATCATCGAGCCTTGTCCGGTGGCGAGAAAGCGCGCCATCCCCCGCCGATGCCCTTCGCGCAGGGCGGGCGGAATAATCTTGTCGGCCAACGAATGCCCAACGACGTCCGCAGCCCGGTAGCCGAAGGTCTTTTCGGCCGCCGGATTGAAATCCGTAATGTGGCCTGACGCATCCATCGTGATGAGGGCGTCGAGCGAAGATTGCCAGACGGCGCGGCGGTTTCCTTCGGCCTGTTTCAGCGCCGCCTCCGTTTTTGCGCGCTCCTGTTCCAATACGATCTCGGCCTCGCGTTGCCGGTAACTCCGGCAAAGTCCGCCCGCATGTTGAACCAGCGTCTCGATGCGGCGCTGCTCAACCTCGGAATACCCACCGGGACGATTGGCCAGGGCGACCATGCCGTAAACCTGGTCGCCGCCGAAAATCGGCACGCCCAAAAAACTGCGCATCGGCGGATGCCCGGTCGGCCGTCCACCCGAGCGCGGATCGGAATCCGGCAGGTTGGCGATCACCACCTGGCCCGTGGTGATGGCGCGGCCAAACAGATTGTTGAAGTTGGTGAACTCGAGGTAACCGACCTTTTCGTAACTGCGCAGCGCCTGCTCGTAAAAGTCGCGGTTGGCAATCTTGTCCCAGACGATGCCTTCGTGGGCGAGCACGCGCAGCGTGGACCCGATGACCACGCCGATGAATCCATATACGCTCTGCGTCTGATCCAGCGCGCAACGCAGAAGCCGGCCCATCGCCGCCTTCCAATCCCCCCGTTCGACATACGCCTCGAGCGCTTCGGTCACAGCGGCAAGTGTTTGACTTGTGCCCACCACCTCATGCGTCTGGCGGCGCAATTCCAGTTGCGCCATCACCTGCCGGCTCAACACGCGCAACGCCTGTTCCTGGGACTCGGTCAATTGCCGCGGCACACGGTCAATGACGCAGAGCGTGCCCAAGGCGTGGCCTTCCGGCGTCAACAGCGGCGCGCCCGCATAAAAACGGATGGCTGGATCGCCGGTGACGAGCGGATTGTCGGCAAAGCGCTCGTCCGTGGTCGCGTCCGGCACGATGAAGAGGTCCGCTTGGTGCAGGGCGTGCGCGCAAAAGGACACGTCGCGCGGCGTTTCGCTGGCCACCAGCCCGAGCTTCGATTTGAACCACTGCCGTTTCTCGTCCACCAGCGAAATCAGGGAAATGGGCGCGCCGCAGATGTGCGCCGCCAGCGCGGTCAGATCATCGAGCGCCTGCTCGGGGAGCGTGTCCAGCAACTCGTAGCGCCGGAGCGCTTCCAAGCGCGAGGCTTCATCGGGCGGTGACGTTGGTGATTTCATGGGAACACCCCGAGTTTTACGTGCGCGAGACCCGGCTGACGAGGGCGAATGCAAAACCAAAATCACGACGCGTGACGAATACTCCCTTTGGGGTTGTTCGCGGACAAGGCCGCGGATTCACGCAGCTCTTCCGAAAAGTTTTCCCATCTTCGCCTTCTCGCGGCATCCATCTTGATGAGCGGCGGCCAGGGGCGTTTGAAACCTTGGCCGGGGAGTTTCTTCGTCGCGTCCATGCCGAGTTTGCTCTTGGCAAAGCAGGAACGGCCTTGCGGAAGGCAACCGGCACCCCAAAAGCGATTGACGCTCCTGCCGCGCCCGCAATAATTGATTCCATATGAATCCGTTGCAAAAGCCTCCCTTCCTGAGCCGCGCGACTTCAAAAATGCAAACGGCCAACGGCCTCAGAAAAATAGGATCGGCTTTGGCTCTAGTCGTCTCCGTAGGGTGCGCCAGAGTCCAGGCTGCGGAAATCCATGACGCGGCCGAATTTGGCAATCTCGCCAAGCTCAAGGCGTGTCTGGCGCTGGATCCGAACCAAATCAACAGTGCCGACTCCAAGGGGCGGACGGTGCTGGCGCGAGCCGCGCTGAGCGGCAAGCAGGAGATCGTCGAGTTCGTTTTGGAACACGGCGCGACGGAAGACATTTTTGCCGCAGCGATGGTCGGCCACACGGAAAAGCTGGCCGCACTTTTGAAGAAAGATCCGAAACGTGCCAACGCCAAGGACAGTAGCGGCAAAGCAGCGTTGCACTGGGCCGCGCTCTACGGCCAGAAGAAGGCGGTGGAATTGCTCTTGGCCGCGAAGGCACAGGTGAACGCGCTGGACGGGGACGGGTTCACGGCCTTGCACTGGGCAGTGATGTTCAACAAGACGGACGTGGTGGTCGTGTTGGTGACGAACAAGGCCGACCTTACCGTCCAAGTCGCAAAGTTCGGGTGGACGCCGCTGCGGCTGGCGGTGATTCACGGCCATCTGGCGACCGCGGAAGCACTCTTGAAAGCTGGCGCGGACCCCAACGCCCCGGATGGCCAGCCGATTCCGCTTTTGCATCAGGCGATCATCCTCGGCAAAAAAGAGATGGTGGCGCTGCTGCTGGCCAACAAGGTGGACATCAACAAAAAGGACCCGGAGGGCGAAACGCCGCTGGGGGAGGCGCTGGAGCAAGGCAACACGGCCATGATCGAATTCCTGCGCCAGCGCGGGGCGAAGGAGAAATGACCGCCGACGCATCGCCCCTTCGTCGGATGCTGTGATTTCGATTCGACACCCACCGCCGACCATGGACACCATAGGAACAGCGCGCACAATTCCGGTGCGAGCAGGCAAAGAGACATGAAACACTACACGTTCTGGCTGGTCTTCGTCCTCATCGCGGCCGGCCTGCAATTCTTGGGACGCCTGGCCCCCCCGGCCAAACCGGCCCAGAAAATTGCGCCCGCTTCCGTATTGAAAATCGAGGGGACGGACCTGAAGCGTTTGACTTTGCGGCCCGAGGCGGCCCGACGGCTTGATATCAAGACCGCCCTCGTGGGCGAGGGCGTCACCGAGCCGACGCAGCAAGTCGCGGGTGAGGTTGTCACGGCCGACCTCAACGCAGCGATTGTGCGGGTGGAACTCACGGAGAACGAATTGGGCAGGGTGCGCCGGGACGAGCCGGCCTTCGTTCTGCCGCTCGCCCGCGAGAGCAAAGCTGGCCGCATCAAGGCTCAGCCGTTGTCCGGCGCGATTGCCAACACGCTTTCCCTCGATAGCAAGGTGCGCCGCATCAAAGCCCTGCCGCTCAAAAGGGCGACCGAGTCCGGCCTTTATGCGGTGCCCGGGACGATCCATTATGAGGTCGGCACTCCCGATCATGGTTTGGTGGGCCGGCAACTGGTGTTCGTCGAACTCGTTCGCTCGGGTGGCGGGGAAAAACGAAAGACCATCCCTTACGCCGCCGTCCTGTACGATGCCAAAGGCAACACCTGGGTTTATATAAATCCCGAACCTCTCGTCTTCATACGCCAGTCCATCCGGATCGACACCATCGCGGGAGACCAGGTGCTTCTGGTGGAAGGTCCACCCGTTGGCGCAGCCGTGGTGACCGTCGGAGGGGCTGAACTATTGGGCACCGAGTTCGGGGTGGGGAAATAACCGCATGGGAACTCTGTGCTGAGTTGGATTGTCACCACCTCCCTGCGGTTTCGATTCCTCGTCGTGGGGTTCGCGATCGTGCTGATGATCTACGGACTCTCGCAAGTCGGGAAGATGCCGGTTGATGTCTTCCCGGAATTCGCGCCGCCCAAGGTTGAAATCCAGACCAGCAGCCTCGGTCTTTCGGCGGTCGAGGTGGAGGAATTGGTCACCGTCCCGCTGGAACAGGCGCTGAACGGGGTGCCGGGACTTGACGTGATGCGTTCCCGGTCGGTTCCCGATTTGTCGGATATCGTTCTCCTCTTCAAGCCCGGCACCGACGAAATCCACGCCCGGCAGTTGGTCCAGGAGCGCCTGCAAACCGCAACGCCCTCGCTGCCGTCTTGGGCGAAGCCGCCGGCCATGATTCAACCGATGTCCTCGACCAGTCGGATCATGAAAATCGGGATTTCCTCGAAGGAACATGACCTCATGGATCTTTCGATGGTCGCCAACTGGAAGATTCGGGCGCGCTTGCTCCGCATCCCCGGCGTGGCCAACGTGCCGATCTGGGGCGAGCGGCCCAAGATGTTTCAAGTGCAAGTGGACCCGCAGCGCATGCGCGCCCACAGCGTTTCCCTGAACGAAGTCATGGATGTCACCTCCGGCTCCGTGAATGCGGGGATACTTCCATTCACCGACGGATCCTTGATGGGTGCCGGCGGGTTTATTGACACACCCAATCAACGGATTGGGGTGCAGAACAGCCGGCTCTCCATCCGGGAGCCGGAAGCATTGGGCAAGATTGCCATCAACGGTCGCATCAAGAGCGACGGCACGCGGCTGACGCTGGCGGATGTGGCCGATGTCGTGTGGGGACACGGCCCGCTCGCCGGGGACGCCGTCATCAACGACGGACCCGGACTCATGCTCGTGGTGCAAAAACTGCCGTGGGCGAACACGCTGGAAGTGACCCGGCGCGTCGAAGCCGCCCTCGACGAAATGCGCCCGGGCCTGCCCGGCTACGACATGGATACGACCATCTTTCGCCCGGCGACCTTCATCGAGATGTCCATCAATAATCTCACCGAGTCGCTGTTCGTCGGTGGATTGCTCGTCGTCGTGATTCTCCTGCTGTTCCTCTACGAGTGGCGGATCGCATTAATCAGCGCGAGCATCATCCCCTTGTCTTTGATGTTTTCGGTCCTCGTGCTTTCCCTGCGCGGCGCGACCATCAACGTGATGACCTTGGCGGGCCTGGCCATCGCCATCGGCGCGGTGGTGGACGACGCGATCGTGGACGTGGAAAACATCATCCGCCGCCTCCGCCAGTTGCGCAAAGCGGGGATCACCAAATCCACGGCGAGCATTGTCGCGGAGGCGTCCATCGAAGTGCGCGGCCCCATTGTCTATGCGTCGCTGATTGAAATTGTGGCCCTGCTGCCGGTCTTTTTCCTGGAGGGGCTTTCCGGTTCGTTTTTTCAACCGTTGGCGCAGGCTTACGTGGTGGCGGGGCTGGTGTCGCCGTTGATCGCGCTGACCGTCACCCCGGCGTTGGTCCTGATTCTTCTGGGCAATGCGCCGGTGGAACGGCGCGCTTCTCCGATCCTCCCGTGGCTGCACCGGGTTTATATCGGGATGCTGGAGCCTATCGTCGCCCGGCCGCGGCGCGCGTACTTTGCCATGGCGGCCATCGTAATGGCCGGACTGTCGGTGGTGTCGTTCCTGGGGCGAGAGTTGCTTCCGGCGTTCAAGGAGCGCGATTTCTTGATGCACTGGATCACCACGGCAGGCACGTCCCATCCCGAAATGGTCCGCATCACCCGGCGGGCCAATGCCGAGTTGTTGACCATTCCGGGCGTTCGCAATGCCGGCTCCCACATCGGCCAGGCCGCGCTGGCCGACGAACCGTATGGAATCAATTTCACCGAGAACTGGGTCAGCATTGATCCAGCGGTGGACTATGACGCGACCGTGCAGCGAATTCAGGAAACCGTGGACGGCTACCCCGGATTGATTCGCGACGTTCAG
Organism: Akkermansia sp.; assembly: GCA_043758205.1. Lineage (GTDB taxonomy): Bacteria > Verrucomicrobiota > Verrucomicrobiia > Limisphaerales > SIBH01 > JANNGC01. Next base: position 71 of record JAYVNY010000002.1, on the reverse strand, counting down.
ACCTACCTGAAAGAGAGAATCCGCGAAGTCCTCACCGGTTCGAGCGATGCCGTCGTCATCCGGATTTACGG
>JAYVNY010000001.1:0-19116 GCA_043758205.1 Akkermansia sp. | reverse complement strand
GTGCGCGCGGCGGCGGTGCGTCTGAGCGAGCCGCTGTTGAAGTCCACCGAGGCCGCCAGTGTGCGGCAGCAAGTGTTTGCGCTCTCGAAGGACACCGCGGCGGACGTGCAGATTCAAGTGGCGCTGTCCCTGGGCGCGGGCGCGGCGGATGAGTCGTCCAAGGCCGCGCTCGTGGCGCTCGCGCAGAGTCCGAGTGCCCTGGTCAAGGGCGCGGCGCAATTCGCCGCCGCTGCGAACGCGCCGAAAACCGTGGCCACCAACACCGCCCCCCAAGGCCCGAAACTCTCCGCCGAGCAGAAGAAGCAGTTCGAAGCCGGCAAGGTGAATTACGAAACGTTCTGCCTCCCGTGTCATCAGCCGCACGGGATGGGGCAGGAAGGTCTCGCGCCGCCGCTCGTGGGTTCCGAGTGGGTGGCGTGGGCGGAGGATCGCGTCATTCGCATCGTGCTCCACGGGCTGCGCGGGCCGATCAAAGTGAAGGGCCAGCCCTTCGAGCTGGACATGCCCGCGCTTGGCGTGCTCGACGACGAGCAGATTGCCACCGTCCTCACTTACGTCCGCAACGAGTGGGGCCACGCCTATTCGCCCATCAGCACCAACGCCGTGAAACGCGTGCGTGATGCCACCGCCGACCGCGCCGACGCGTGGACGATGGAAGAGTTGTTGAAGATTAAATGAAAAAGCTCACCGCCCTTGGCCTCCTCCTGCTCGCGCTGGCAAGTCACCTCCAGGCCGCCGATGATCCGGAGGAGAAGCGGTTGAAGAAACTCCACGACACGCGCTCGTGGCTGACCAACGAGTTCAAGCCATGGCTCACCAACACCTTTCCCAACATCACCATTGAGCAATGGCCGGACTGGCTGGTGAACCCGCCCTCGAAGACGCGACTGCCGACGTGGCTGACCAATACGTTTCCAGAAATTGAGTCCGAGACCTTCCCGCACTGGCTCGACACGGCGCTGGAAGTTCAACTCGCCAAGGGCATCCCAGATTTTTGGAACGACGTAAAAACAAAAGTCCGCATCGTGCCGCAGGCGAAGACGCCGCCCGTCATCACGCGCGGGCCGTATCTCCAGCTCGGCACCACGAACAGCATGGTCGTGCGCTGGCGCACGGCGCAGGCGCGCGCGAGCGTGGTCAAGTTCGGAAAATCACCCGACAAGCTCAGCAAGGAGGCCCGCGCTTCCGGCACGCTGATCGATCACGTCGTGATGTTCACCAACCTCCAGCCGGACACCAAATACTTCTACTCCATTGGCGAGCGCGACGTGCCCATTCTCGTGTGGCTCACGAACGACTTGGTCCGCATGAGCGCGACGAACGGCCCGATCTTCGTCAGCGCGCGGCACACGAATCTGGAAATCGCCTCCGTCACCAATGGCAGCCTGACGTTTGCGCATCAACGCGGGCGCATCTCCGTGACCACGCCGGACGGCAAGGAGCGCGCCACCACGAACCGTGCGCTGCTCATCAGCACCATGACCAGTTTGCTCACGCTCTCCGTGAGCAACGGCGAGTTCAACGTCACCTCTTCCGACCAAATCATTCCGATGGATGGCGGCGAGACGGGCAAGCGCACGAAGAAGCCCACGCGCCATTTCGCCGTGGGCACCACGAACCTCACCTTCGCGGGCGCGGACTCGAACACCTTCTTCATCACGCATCCGCTCATCGGCGCGCGCCGGCCCGTGCGCGCATGGGTGCTCGGCGATCCCGGCACGCGCAAGAAGGAGCAGTTCCGCGTGCGCGACGCCTACTACCAATGGAACGGCGACCGCACCACTGACCTTTGGCTCATGCTCGGCGACAACGCCTACAGCAGCGGCAAGGAGGAGGAATATCAGGGCGCAATCTTCAACGTCTATGACGCCATGCTCCGCAAGTCCGGCCTCTGGCCGTGCCTCGGCAACCACGACGCGGGCAGTGCCAATTCTCCCGCGCAGTCCGGGGTCTATTACGAACTCTTCACCCTCCCCACCCAGGCGCAGTCCGGCGGCGTGATGTCCGGCACCGAGGCGTATTACTCATGGGACTACGCGAACGTGCATTTCGTCAGTCTCGATTCCAGCGACAGTGATTGGAGCGAAAATGGTTTGATGGTGCGCTGGCTCAAGGCCGATCTCGAAGCGAACCAGCAGGACTGGCTCGTGGCCTTCTGTCATCACCCGCCGTACACGAAGGGCAGTCACGATTCGGACAAGGACAAGGACAGCGACGCGCGCATGAGGAAGATGCGGCAAGTGGTGCTGCCGTTGCTGGAGCAATACGGACTCGACCTCATGCTCACCGGCCACAGTCACGCTTACGAACGTTCCTTCCTGCTGGACGGCGCCTACAGCCAGTCGTGGAACATCACCGACAACGCGAACTTCAAGAGCGACAAGGACGGGCGCACCGATGGCACCGGCATTTACACCAAGCCCACGCGCGGCCCCGCGCCGCACGAGGGCGCGGTCTATGTGGTGGCCGGATCGTCAGGGCAAATCAGCGGCGGCCCGCTGCAACACCCGGCGATGTGCATCTCACTGAACGTGCTCGGCTCGCTGGTGCTCGACTTCGAGGGGCATCGGATGGACGCCACGTTCCTCGACGACAAAGGCGCGGTGCGGGATTACTTCACGATTCAGAAGGGGGCGAGGTAGCGGACATCTCTCAGGCTCTTCGAATGGCGGGCGAGACGCCCACGCTCCTTCGCGGTTGGTTTGGCTCACGCCAATTCCATCCCCACCGGGCAATGGTCAGAACCCAACACGTCCTTGAGAATGAAGGCGCGCTGGAGGCGCGGGCGCAGGGCGCGGCTGATGAGAAAATAGTCGAGACGCCACCCGATGTTTCGCGCCCGCACGCCGGGCATCTGGCTCCACCACGAGTAATGTCCCCCGCCCCGTTCGAACTCGCGAAAAGTGTCGATGAATCCGGCCTCGACGAAGGCAGTGAAGCCCGCGCGTTCCTCGGGCGTGAAGCCGTGGTTCTTCATATTCGCCTTCGGGTTCGTGAGATCGATTTCCTGATGCGCCACGTTCAGGTCGCCGCAGACGATAACGGGTTTCTTGCGCTCGAGTTTTTTCAAGCAGGCGAGGAAGTCGCGGTCCCATTGCTGGCGATAGGCGAGGCGGGTGAGTTCGCGCTGCGAGTTGGGGACATAGACATTCACGAGGAAGAACCCGGCGAACTCCGTGGTGAGCACGCGCCCCTCGCCGTCGTGCTCGGCGTGGCCAAGGCCGGTGGTGACGCTCAACGGCTTCTCGCGGCTGAAGGTGGCGGTGCCGGAGTAGCCTTTCTTCGCGGCGCAGTTCCAGTGCGTGACGTAGTGGGCGGGCCAGAGTTGCTCCACATCGTCGGGCGTGCATTTGGTTTCTTGCAGGCAAAGAAAGTCCGGCTGCTCGGCGGCCAGGAATGCGAGAAAGTTCTTGCGGAGCACGGCCCGCAGGCCGTTGACGTTCCAGGAGATGAGTTTCATGCGCGGCGCGCAGTGAACGCGGAGCACCGCGTGGAAGCAAGACGCGCGGGGTGGTTCAGAGTGGGCGCGGCGTGGAGTCCTCGGGCGGCGGCACGGCGCGGAGTTTGGCGCGGATGATTTCGCTGGCGGCCTGCATGGTCGGTTGCGGTTTGGCGACACGCCACCACACGCCCAGCACCTTCTTCTGCGGTGTGAAGCTGCAGTTTTGCTCTTTAATGCGATAACGCGCAGACATAAATCGTTGGAAATCACCCCAGCACGATGCACGCACTCACGCAGCGGCTGGGAACCGGCGGAGTTAAGCAAGTCTCCCGCGCAGCGTCAACGTGCGGGAACAATTTGGGTGTGATTGGAAGTGGCGGTCAGGAGCGCGGGCGTGAGGCGGAAGGGCGCCCGCCGGGACGGCTGCCGCGCTCCGATTTGGCCGCCGCGCGGCCAGGGTCACCCGCATGGCAAAAGCATTGAACGGCGGCCGGGCCATTCCTACCTTGCCCCGCATGAAACCCACGACCTTGCTCGCGCTCGCGCTGGGCTGCACTGCACTGCTGCGCGCCGCTGACACCTACACCATCGCCGTCATTCCCAAAGGCTCCACGCACGAGCATTGGAAGACCGTTCACGCCGGTGCGATCAAGGCGCAGCGTGAACTGAAGACGCGCGGCATCAACGTGGACGTGATGTGGCAGGCACCGTTGCGCGAGGACGACCGTGATTACCAGATGCGCGTGGTGGAAAATCTCGTGGCGCGTAAAGTCAGCGGCATCTGCGTCGCACCCCTCGACTCGAAGGCGCTGGTGCCGCCCATCAACACGGCGGCGCGCGCGAAAATTCCCGTCATCGTTTTTGATTCGGCGGTGAAGTCGGACAAACCCATCAGCTACATCGCCACGGACAATTACCAAGGCGGCGTGCTGGGCGCGGAGCATCTCGGCAAGTTGCTCGGCGGCAAGGGCAACGTGATTCTGCTGCGCTACGCCATCGGCTCGGCGGCGACGGAGGAACGCGAAGCGGGCTTCCTCGACACGTTGAAGGCGAAGTTCCCGGCGTTGAAACTGATCTCCAGCGATCAATACGGCGGCGCGACACGCGAGACGGCGTATCAAGTTTCGCAAAATTTGCTCAACCGCCACGGCAAGAATGTGGACGGCATTTTTTGCGTGAACGAGACGCTGACCGTGGGCATGACGATGGCGCTGCGCAACATCGGGCGCGCGGGCGGCGCGGTGAAACTCGTGGGCTTCGACGTGGGCACCGCCGCCGTGGAGGCGTTGAAGAAGGGCGATGTGCAGGCGCTCGTGGTGCAGAACCCGCTCCGCATGGGCTACGACTGTGTGATGACGATGGTGGATCACCTCCAGGGAAAGAAGGTGCCGGAGAAAATTGACACCGGCGTGTTCCTGATCACCTCGGCGAACATGAACGAGCCGGAGCTGGCGAAGCTGATCAAGCCGCCGCTGGATGAGTATTTGAAGTGAAGTGGCGGCGCGCGGATTTTCAACCCGGAGCAAAGTGAAAGAGAAAGCGGTCTGGGCAAGTTCTTACGCCTTCGTCTGGAGAACATTGCTGCGGGTTGCCGGTTGTGTTCTCCCGCTTCGTTGTTAGCTTCGGAAAAATGTTTGCCGCCATGCGCCGATTGAATTTCTGCCTCGCCCTGTTGCTCGCCGCGTCCATCTGGTCCGGTTGCCAGACCACGCCGCCGCCTTCGACGTTCGTTTTCAACGCGCCCAAGCTGAGGGAAATTGATGTCTTGATCGAACAGGGCATCGCCGACCACCGCATGCCCGGCGCGGTCTTCTGGATCGAGCACGACGGCGTAGCGCATCACAAGGCGCTCGGCCAACGCGCGCTGGAACCAAACGAGGAGCCGATGACGGAGGACACGATCTTCGACGCCGCTTCTTTGACCAAGGTGATGGCGACGACACCCGCCATCCTTTGGCTCGCCGAGCGCGGTGTGCTCAACCTCGAAGCGCCGGTGCAAAAATACCTCCCCGAGTTCCGGCGCGACGGGAAGGATGACATCACGCTGCGGCACTTGCTCACGCACACTTCGGGCCTGCGCTCCGGCCTGGGCCGCAAGGTGGACGGCCAGCGTTCGGCCATCGCCTACGCCTGCCAGGAGAAAGTCACGAACGCGCCGGGCGCGTCGTTCACCTACAGCGACATCAATTTCATTTTGCTCGGCGAAGTGGTGGAACGCGTGAGCGGAGAGCCGCTGGATGAATTCGTGGCGAAGGAAATTTACCGCCCGTTGAAAATGAAAGACACGCGTTACCGTCCGTGGGCACGGGACTCGGCACGCATCGCGCCCACGCAGCGCGACGGCACGAATGGCGTGCTGCGCGGCGAGGTGCATGACCCGACGGCCCGCGGCATGGGCGGCGTGGCGGGCCACGCCGGCGTGTTCACAACGGCGGCGGATTTGTCCCGCTACGCGCGGATGCTGTTGAACGGAGGCGAACTGGACGGCGTGCGCCTGTTCCGCCCGCAGACGGTGAGCGCGATGACGAGCGTCCAATCGCCCGCCACCGTGACGGCGAAGCGCGGCTTCGGCTGGGACATTGACTCGGGCTACAGCCGGCGCGGCGACATTTTTTTGCCCGGCTCCTACGGACACACAGGGTTCACCGGCACGGCGCTGTGGATTGATCCGTACTCGAAGACGTTTTGGATTCTGCTGAGCAACCGCGTGCATCCCGACGGCACGGGCAACATTCTCGCGCTGCAAAAAACATTTTCCACCCTGGCGGCTGAAGCTTCGGGGCTGACGCGCCCGCTTTTGTCCGCGACCAATGCCCCGGTCTCCGCAAAATAATTTCCCGGAACACCTGTCGCAAAATACGGCAATGACGTGACTCAAGCCGGGACACCAAGCAGGACACTCCCACCGCAGACTGCGACATTCTCTCACAACTTGCCGCCCGCTTTCCGTGGCACCTTCAGTGCTAGGGAAAGGCGCGGTTCGGTGGTGGCAATTCAGTGAACAATTATTTTTATCAGCCCCACCGGTTCACGCCGCACAACAGATGAAAGCGAATCGTATGCAAACAAAACTTGGCCGCCGCGGATTCACGCTGGTGGAAATTATGATCGTGGTGGCCATCATCGGCCTGCTCGCGGCCATCGCCATTCCCAATTTCGTCAAGGCTCGCGCGCTCAGCCAGAAAAGCGCGTGCATCGAGAACTTGCGCCAGATGTTCGGCGCGAAAGCCACCTGGGCTTTGGAGTATCGCCACGATGTGGGCGAAACACCGACCGATACTGACCTGTTTGGCCCGACCACTTACATCCGCCAAAAGCCGGAATGCCCGAGCGGCGGCACCTATTTAGTCTTGCCCGTGGACACCAAGCCCACTTGCAGCTTTGGCATCAGTGACGGTCACACGCTCTGAGCGGCGATAGTGATCGAGAAAACCCGGGAGCAATCCCGGGTTTTCTTTTTGAGGCACCCAACCTCTTGCGCGAGAACTGAAGTTGCTCATGCCGTCCTTGGCTTCCGACCAGCCACCATTCCAGTTCTGAATTTGTATTTACCAGCTTGCCGGAAAAACTCCACTTCCCCATCCTCGCGCGCGATGGCTGACCGCGTGATCTCCGATGTGCTGACGAAACCCGACGCCGCGCTCGAAATGACGCTGCGCCCCTCCCTCTTCGCGGACTTCACCGGCCAGCCCAAGGTCAAAGAACGCATCGAAATCGCCGTGCAAGCCGCGCAACAGCGCAAGGAAGCCCTCGACCACGTCCTGCTCAGCGGCCCGCCCGGTCTCGGCAAGACGACTCTCGCGCACATCATAGCCACCGCGATGGGCAGCAATCTCAAGGCGACGAGCGGACCGACGATTGAAAAAGCGGGGGACCTCGCGGGCCTGCTCACGAATTTGGAAGAAGGCGACGTGCTCTTCATTGACGAAATCCACCGCCTGCAAAAAACCATCGAAGAGTATCTCTACCCGGCGATGGAGGATTTCAAACTCGACATCATCATTGACCAGGGGCCGAACGCGCGCAGCGTGCGACTGAACCTGCCGCGCTTCACGATGATCGGCGCGACCACGCGCAGCGGACTGCTCACCGCACCGCTGCTTACGCGTTTTCCCATTCGCGAGCGGCTCGACTATTACGACGCAGAGCAGTTGCGGAAAATTGTCATCCGCTCGGCGCACCTCTTAAAAATCGAGATCGACGAGCACGGCGCAAAGCAAATTGCCCGGCGCAGCCGAGGCACGCCGCGCATCGCCAACAACCTGCTACGCCGCGTGCGCGACTACGCCCAAGTCCGCGCCGACGGACACATCACCTCCGACATCGCCGACCGCGCGCTGGCCATGCTGGAGATTGATGAAAACGGCTTGGACGAAATGGACAAGCGCATCCTCGAAGCCATCATCGTGAAATTTGGCGGCGGACCCGTGGGCGTCAGTTCGCTGGCCGTGGCCGTGGGCGAGGAACCGGACACGATCGAAGAAGTGTATGAGCCCTATCTGATCATGGAGGGATTCCTCAAACGCACGCCGCAAGGGCGCGTAGCCACGGAATTGAGCTACAAAAAACTTGGGCTGAAATTTGTCAGCACCGAACAGACACGGCTGTTGTGAAAGAGGTGCGATCCGCGGATCATGGCAGCAATTTCCGAAATGCCACCTGAGACAAGAATTGTCAGAAAATCTTTTGACAGGCTTTCGGTGCTTCCATAATTTCCGCGCTCAGTCGTTGGGCCGTGAGAGGGCGAAATGCGCCGCAACCCTGATTTTTTCAGAAAAAAAAGGCACAGGTTGCGGGTTTTTTGTCGTTACAGGGCAACAGGCAAACGGAAGCAGACAAACTGAATTTGGTTGCCCATGTAGCTCAGTTGGCAGAGCACGTCCTTGGTAAGGACGAGGTCATCGGTTCGATCCCGATCATGGGCTCCAGACGATTTTTAGAAAAATAGTTAACCGAAAAAACTCAAGCAGGAGATTAGCAATGGCAAAAGAACAGTTTCAAAGAACGAAGCCGCACGTGAACGTCGGAACCATTGGCCACGTTGACCACGGCAAGTCCACTCTCACCGCCGCCATCGTCGAAGTGCAGCACCGCAAGGGTCTCGCACCGGCGATCAGCTACGCGGATATCACCAAAGGCGGCACGGTTCGTGACGATACGAAGACCGTCACCATCGCCGTCTCGCACGTCGAATACGAATCTCCCCTGCGCCACTACGCGCACGTGGACTGCCCTGGCCATGCTGACTATGTGAAGAACATGATCACCGGTGCCGCGCAGATGGACGGCGCGATTCTCGTGGTCAGCGCCGCCGACGGCCCAATGCCTCAGACGCGTGAGCACATCCTGCTCGCCCGCCAGGTTGGTGTGCCGGCGATGGTGGTGTTCCTGAACAAGGTGGACCTCGTGGATGACCCCGAATTGCTCGACCTCGTCGAGATGGAAATCCGCGACCTGCTCACCAAGTATGGTTTCCCTGGCGACACCACGCCGATCATCCGCGGCAGTGCCACGGCGGCGATGGCGGCGAAGCCCGAAGGCGAGAAGGCAATTGCGGACTTGCTGGACGCGGTGGATGCGTTCATCCCGCTCCCGACCCGCGAAATCGACAAGCCCTTCCTGATGTGCATCGAAGACGTCTTCACCATTGAAGGCCGGGGCACAGTCGTGACCGGTCGTGTGGAACGCGGCGAGTTGAATCGCATGACGGAAGTTGAAATCGTCGGCCTCAAGGACACGCGCAAGACGACCGCGACGGACATTGAAGCCTTCCGCAAACTGCTCGACAAGGCGAGCGCCGGCGACAACGTGGGCGTGCTGCTGCGCGGCACGACCAAGGACGACGTGGAACGCGGCATGGTGCTGGCGAAACCCGGCTCGATCACGCCGCACACGAAGTTCAAGGCCGAAGTGTACGTGCTCTCAAAAGAAGAAGGCGGACGTCACACGCCGTTCTTCAACAAGTACCGCCCTCAGTTCTATTTCCGCACCTCGGATGTGACTGGCGACATGACCTTGCCGACTGGCGTGGAAATGGTGATGCCCGGTGATAACGTCTCCATTGACGTCGAGCTGCAGAAGCCGGTCGCGATGGAAAAGGGCCAGCGCTTCGCGATTCGCGAAGGCGGTCGCACTATCGGTGCCGGCCGTGTCAGCGAAGTGATGAAGTAATTTTGTCCGGAAGGACATTGGGCGGGGGGCGCGCAAGCGTTCCCCCGCTTTTAGTCTAACGGCAAGGCAGAGGGTGAGTACGGCGTTAGCTCAATTGGTAGAGTAGCGGTCTCCAAAACCGTTGGTTGGGGGTTCAAGTCCCTCACGCCGTGCCAGCCTTCGCCAAGGGTTCGGTTGGGAAGTTTTGGAGAGGTGGCAGAGTGGTCTATCGCGGCGGTCTTGAAAACCGCTTTGGGTGAAAGCCCAACGGGGGTTCGAATCCCTCCCTCTCCGCCAGCGTTTTGTCGCGGCGGACGGGATGGAAAAATTTTGGTGGTCAGTGTGGTGCAGTTGATTTGCGAAGGGCCAAAGCCCCGCAAGCCAGATAATTTTTGTGAACAAGTTCTACATTCAGTTGTTGATTTGGGTGGTCGTCGTGGCCGTCGTCTTCGGCGTGCTCTGGCGCACCGGCCAGCTTTTGCGGCTCACGAACTACGTCGCAGAGACGCGTGAGGAGCTGAAGAAATGCTCCTGGCCCAGCCGGGATGAACTCAAGGGTTCCACCGTGGTCGTCATTCTTTCCATCCTGCTGCTCGGCCTGTTCACCGTCGTGGTGGACCTGTTGCTCACCTACGCCGTGCGTCTGCTCGCCTCGTAACCAAAGGAACTATGAAAAGCCAATGGTTCGTCATCCACACGCTCTCCGGTCAGGAGAACAAGGTGAAGGAAAGCATCGAGAAGCGCATGAAGGCCGAGGAGATGGGCGAGTTCATCAAGGAAGTGCTCGTCCCCATTGAGAAGGTCGTGGATGTGCGTGGCGGCAAGAAGACCGTGACGAACCGCAAGCTCCATCCGGGCTATGTCTATATTGACATGGTGCTGCTCGACGAGAGCCGGGGCATCCTGCCCAAGCCGTGGTTTTTCATCCAGGAGACGCCGGGCAAAATTGGTTTCGTCGGCGGGGATCGTCCCGTGCCGGTGACGGCGGACGAAATGGAAGTCATCAAGGCAACCATTTCCGACAGCGAAGACGCGGAGCGCCCGAAGGTTTCGTTCGCGGTGGGCGAGAACGTCAAGATCAACGACGGCCCCTTCATGAATTTCAACGGTGCGATCGAGGAAGTGGAACCCGAGCGCGGCAAACTCAAAATCACGGTCAACATTTTCGGACGCAACACTCCGGTCGAACTGGAGTATTGGCAGGTCGAGAAAGCTTAATAAATTTTTATGGCGAAGAAGAAGACAGGCGAAATCAAATTGCAGATCCCGGCCGGCCAGGCGAATCCCGCCCCGCCCGTGGGTCCTGCGCTCGGTCAGCACGGCGTCAACATCATGGGCTTCTGCAAGGAGTTCAACGCCGCGACCAAGGACCAGAACGGCATGATCATCCCCGTGGTCATCTCCGTGTTCCAGGACAAGTCGTTCACTTTCATCACGAAGTCGCCCCCCGCGTCCGCGCTGCTCAAGAAAGCCGCCGGCATCGCCTCGGGCGCGAAGAACCCGCTCAAGGACAAGGTGGGCAAGGTCACGCGCAAGCAGGTGCTCGACATCGTGAAGTTGAAGTTCAAAGACATGAACACGACGAACGAAGACGCCGCGTTCAAAGTCATTGCCGGCACTGCCCGCAGCATGGGCATCGAAGTGCTGGATAAGTAAGAAACCCTAAACGCGGGAGAGTCCGTCAAACCGGATTCGCCATCACCGCACAAAAACATGCCAGAGAAACAAGGTAGCAAGCGTTATCGCAAGGCGCTGGAACTCGTGGATGCCGCCAAGGCCTATCCGCTCAAGTCCGCCGTCGAAGTCCTCAACAAGTTCCCCAAGGCCAAGTTCAACGAGACCGTGGACATCGCCTTCAAGCTGGGAGTTGATCCGAAGCAATCCGACCAGATGGTGCGCGGCACCGTTCCCCTGCCCCACGGCAGCGGCAAGACCGTGCGCGTCCTCGTGTTCGCCCAAGGCGCGGCGGCGGAAGCTGCCAAGGCGGCCGGCGCGGAATACGTCGGCTTCGACGACATGATCAAAAAGTGCGTCGAAGGCTGGAACGATTTCGACGTCGCCATTGCCACCCCTGCGGCGATGAGCGAAGTCCGTAAACTCGGCAAAGTCCTCGGACCCCGCGGCCTCATGCCGAACCCCAAGACCGGCACCGTCACCGACGACACCGCGAAAGCCGTGAAGGAAGTGAAGGCCGGCCGCGTGGAATTCAAAGTGGACAAGGGCGGCAACGTCCACGTTCCCGTGGGCAAGGTTTCGTTCACCCCGGTGCAGATCGAGGAGAACGCCCGCGCTGTCATCGAGGCTGTGACCAAGGCCCGCCCCTCCAGCGTGAAGGGCAACTTCGTCCACACCTGCACCCTCTCGGCCACCATGAGTCCCGGACTGCGCATTGATATGCGCGAGTTCACGGCCACGGCGTAACTCACGAACCAAACCATTTTCTAAAGGAACCTTACCATGCGTCCCGAAAAGAAATTCATCTCCGGCGAGTATCTCACCCGCCTGAACTCCTCCCCGTTCTTCATCGTCGTGGATTACACCGGCCTGCGCGTCGGCCCCATGACGGAGCTGCGCAAGCGTCTTCAGAAGGCCGGCGCGGAAATCCACGTCGTCAAAAACACCCTCTTCCGCATCGCGGCCAAGGAAGCCGGCGTGGCCGACCTCGGCCCCACGCTCACCGGCCAGATTGCCGTCGTGACCGGGCAGAAGGACGTGTCCTCCGCCGCCAAGGTCATCAAGACCTTCGCCTCCGAGTTCGAGAAGCCCAAGACCCGCTTTGGCTTCCTGAACAACCAGCGCCTCGAGGCCGCCGCCATCAACGAACTGGCCGAACTCCCGCCGCTCGAGGTCCTGCGCGCGAAGTTCCTCGGTCTGCTCAACACGCCGGCCACCAAGCTCGTTGCGTTGCTCAATGAGCCGGCCAGCCAGCTCGCCCGCGTGCTGCAAGCCAAGGCCGACAAGGGCGCGTAGTCGTCCGCCATCAATTCAGAGGCCGCCGGGCAACCGGCGGCCTTTTTGTTTTCAGTGCGCCAGATTTTACTCCGTAACGGTGGACGCAATTTCCTTAAGCAAGGATGGTTCAATCCGTTCAACACAAAGGTGCTTATGCAAAAGACGATTATCGGTCTCCTGTCGGTCGCGGTGGTGATGCTCGGGCTGGCCTGCGCGTGGCAGGCGAAGCAGTTGCGCCGGGCCGAGACGCGGGCTAGTGCCGCCGACGAATCGCGCGCGGTCGGGACCGGCGCCGACGAGGCGCAGACGCAGCGCATCCAGGAACTGGAGCGCAGCAATGCGCGGCTGGAAAAGCAGGTCGCGCAGTTCGCCTCCGTCACCACCTCGCTGCGCACGAATGAATCCGCGCTGCGCAGCAATGCCTCCGCCCTCGCCGAGCGCATCAAAGCCGCGGCGGAAGGCACGGACGCAGCAGGCGACGGCAAGGGCGCGGTCTGGGGCGACATGATCGGCAAGATGATGAAAGACCCCGCCATGCGCGAGATGATGCGCGAACAGCAGAAGGCGATGGTCAACATGATGTATGGCGGCCTGTTCAAAGAGCTGAACCTCTCGACCGAGGAGAAGGACAAGTTCAAGGAACTGCTCACCGAGTCGCAGATGGGCAAGGTGGCGGCCGCGCAAGTCTTGCTCGGCGGCGCGCAGGACGAGGCCACCACGGCGGCGACAAAGCAGGGCGTGGCCGACGCGAAGAAGCAGGCCGACGCGGACATCAAGGCGCTGCTCGGCGAACAGCGTTACGCGCAGTATGAGGATTATCAGAAGAACGTGGGCGAGCGGATGCAGCTCGACCAGTTTAAGAACCAGCTCGCGGGCGAGAACGTGCCGCTGCGCGACGAGCAGAATGCGCAGCTTCTGAAAATTATGAAGGAAGAAAAGCTCGCGCTGCCCCCGGCGATTTCCACCGAGCAGAGCGAGATGCCAGACAAAGACACCTTCACGGCCAAGAAGATGGACGAACAGCTCAAGTGGATGGAGCAATACAACGCGCGCGTGGCCGACCGCGCGAAAAGCGTCCTCACGCCCGAGCAGTTCATCAACTATCAGAAGTTCCAAGAACAGCAGGCTTCGATGCAGAAGCTCGGGATGCAGATGGCGCGGCAGATGTTCGGCGGAGAGAAAGGCAAGGCTCCGGCGAAGTGACGGAGCGCGGACCGCCGAGTCCGCGTGTTTCTTTGTCCCGGCTTCCGACGCGCGGACTCGGCGGTCCGCGCTCCACTCGAACTGCAGAGTTCAATTTTTCCTCCGCTCCCGCCACACTGTGCCGCGTGAACGTGAGCTTCGCACCGCGCGCCTCGGCAGGACGTGTCAGCCTCGAACTGCTGGCGATCAGTTTCGTGGTCGCGCTCATCGGCGTGGCGATCCTCATCGTGCGGTCGTTCGAGGACGAGACGTTTCACACCAGCGGCAGTGAGTTGGACATCCGCCTCCTCGCCGTGCGGCCCGATGCCAGTGATGATCTCTACGATGTCCTGGGACGCAAGACCGGCACGCGCCCCTTTGACGGCCTGAACACGAACGCCTGGGGCACTAACATGCTCCGGCGCGATTTTCTCCTCGAGCTGCCGGAGGGCCTGGCGATTCAGCCCGTGTTTTTGTCTGTGGCGGCCCAGCGGTCGCTTGTGTATTCAGGATGGCTCCCTACCAATGTCCTCACTGCGGGCCGCACTTACACGTTGGAGACGGCCTTCTCGGACGCTTACTGGCATTCGAGTTTCTTTTTCGGCGGGCAACGCTCGGTGGATTTTGTGGACGTGACCATGTCGTTCTTTCCGTCGGAACGTGGCCGGCCTGAGATGCGGCACCCCGGCCCGTTCGTCGAGGGCGTGACGAACAAGGCCCAGTCCGCCACGCAGGCGTGGTGGAACAGTCAACTGATCCTGACTGGCGCGGAGGTGAAGAACGGCGTGACCAACGCGCAGTTCCTCTTCATCAACAGCTACTTCAACTACGCCGGGCCAGGCGCGCTTAGTTTTCTGGACCACGAGGGGCGGCGTCATCTGCCCTTCATCAAGAACTACACGCAGAACGGCGGGCCGTGGCAGGCGCGGGGTTACGTGCCGGGACTGAACTCCAACCAAATCATGGCGGCAGAGATTCATTTGCCGCAGACGAAAACTTTTCACCATGTGAAAGTGCGTTACCCGGAGCGCCCGGTGCTGACCGCGCCTGTTCCGAGAGGGAGGTGAAGGGCGAAAATGCGGCGCTGAAGCGCCGCTTTGGCAGAGCATGGCTGACCCTGCATTCCTACTTCACAACCACCTTCGGCGGATGCGCGTAGTCGTTCCACAGGCGGTCGAGTTCGGCTTTGTCGGGCGCGCCGTCGGCGACGACAAAACGGTAGCGCGCGGTGAAAGGTTTGCCCGGCGTGATTTCCAAATCGCCCGCCTGCTGCGGCGCGAAGTTGAAGAACGGTTCGGTGGGATGAATACGCTGCGGCTGCGGCGCGTTGGCGTTCGACGGATGACCGAGAATCGCGAGGCCGGTCAGCCCGCCGTCCACGAGTCCGCCGAGATGCGCCCATTTGCCGACGGTCTCGTTGTTGTCGCCTTTGCTGCGGTCGGTCACGCCTTCGCTGTTCAGGAAGTTTAATTTGTCCGCGCCGTTCCAGGCCCAGTTGCCGCGCACGCCGATGCCGCCGTAGCGATACTTCGGAAGTTTTACCGGAGCATCGGTGGCGCACACGTCGGTGACTTCCACATCGAACAGGAAATACGGCTGCGGCGCGTCCGCGCCGACGGCGAAGAGTTTTACGTTCCACGTTTCATTCAAGGCCGTCTTCGGCCGCGGCGCGAGCAGGTCCACCTGCCGATGGCGGCTGGTGAAGCCCGCATGAACCGCGCCGCTCCACGACTGGTCGAGCGCGACGAATTCCACGGTGCCTTTCTTGTCGCCCATGTTCCAGAAGTCCGGCTTGCGGCCCTCGAACTCCGTGTGCGTCCACGCCCACCAGAGTCCGTGATGATGCTTGTGGTTCGACGGATAATCATCGGTGACCTGCTTGCCGCCCGGACTGAGCACGGGATGAATGTAACCGCCGCGCTGGAAGAGCGGCTTCAAGTCGGGACGATCTTTGGGCAGGTCCGTTTTCTCGGTGCGATAAACGAGGGCGGTTTTGCCGAAGGCCGAGAGCGTGACGGTGCCGGGCTTGGCCTCGGCGTTGACGCTGCGCGAACCATTGGCCTTGGCGAAGGTGAAAGTGCGTTTCTCACCGCGTTTCAAATCGCGCACCACGAACCACGCCTTGTCGGGACCGTCGTGTTGCACGAGGGCGGTTTGTTCTTTCGAGACCACGCCGCTCACGTCGATGGGCAGCGCGCATTCCACCACGGTCTCGCGCCGGTCGAAATCGCCCGCCTCGACGGTGATGGATTCCGCCGCACCAACGGCGACACCTCCGGCGAGGAGCAAAAGAAAAGTGGCTTTCATGGGCGCAGACTAATCAAGACGCGCGTCGAGGGAAGGAGGAAAAGGGAGTGCGTAGGATGCGGGTCTTGTCACTCGGGACCACGACACAAGAATGTGTCGCAACCTGCCGACAGGAATGTCGGCGCTACGTCGTAACGCCGGCTTTCCAGCCGGCAGGTTGCGAGACTTTCCAGTCTCGTGTTGGTGATAATTCCAAGACGCGTCCGTCACCCAAAGCCCAGCAGCCGCCCGCCGTGCCACGTCAGGAACGCCAGCACCCACGCGAGCGCGCTCATGTAGAGCCATTGAAAGAGGGGCCACTTCCAGGAGTTCGTCTCGCGGCGCACCACGGCCACGGTGCTCACGCATTGCAGCGCGAAGACGTAGAAAACCATGAGCGTGACGCCCAGCAGCGGCGTGTAGAGCTTCGATCCGTCGGGACGCGTCTGGTCCTCCAGCATCTTCGCGAGGCTCGCCGTGCCCGCGTCGCTGTCCTCGACTTCGCCCACGTTATAGACCGTGGACATGGTGCTGACAAAGACCTCGCGCGCGGCGAACGAGCCGACGATGCCGATGCCGATCTTCCAGTCGAAGCCGAGGGGTTTGATGAGCGGCTCGATGGCGCGGCCCATCATGCCGGCGAAGCTGCGGCGGAGATGTTCGCCTGCTTCTTCTTTGTCGAGATCTTCGTTGGTTGGCGGCTTCCCAAACCAAGTTTTCACCAGTCCGCCCGGCCGTTGTTCGAGCTCCTGTTGTTGCGCCCAAAAGTTTTTCAATTCCGCTCGGGCATTGTCGTATTCCACCTTGATTTCGGGATGCTTCGGATAAGTCGCGAGAAACCACAGCACGATGTTGATCCCGAGAATCACCGTCCCCGCGCGTTTCAAAAACAGCTTCGAGCGGTCCCACATGTGGCGCAGCACCACCTTCGGCACCGGCTGTTTGTAGGGCGGCAGTTCCATGATGAGCATGGGCGTCGCGCCCTTGAGCAGCGTCTTCTTGAATAACCACGCCATGAGCAGCGCGACCACGATGCCGAGCAGATACATCGCGAGCATGGTCAGGCCGCGAAAGCCGAGGAAGCCGAAGAGCTTCGTCTGCGGAATGCACGCCGCTATTAGCACGGTGTAGACCGGCAGCCGCGCCGAGCAACTCATCAGCGGCGCGACGAGAATGGTCACGAGCCGGTCCTTCGGCGACTCGATGGTGCGCGTGGCCATGATGCCCGGAATCGCGCACGCAAACGAACTGAGCATGGGAATGAAACTCTTGCCGTGCAGGCCGACCTTGCTCATCAGCCGGTCCATGAGAAACGCCGCGCGCGCCATGTAGCCCGTGTCTTCGAGAATCGCGATGAAGAAGAAGAGCAGCAGAATTTGCGGCAGAAACACGACCACGGCACCCACGCCTTTGATCACGCCGTTCACCAGCAGGTCGTTCACATCGCCGGGCGGCAGCGCGTTGCCCACCAGGTTGCCGAGTCCATCCACGAGCGCAGTCAGCGCGTCCATCGGCCATTGCGCGAAAGTGAAAATGCTCTGGAAGAGCAACAGCATGATGCCGACGAAAATTGTGACGCCCCACACGCGATGCGTGAGCACGCGGTCGAGCCGGTCGCTGAAATTCTCCTTCTCAATCAGCGTCTCTGTCGTGACCGCTTCTTGAATCGCCGAGATGCGCGCGTAACGCGCCTCGATGGCGATGCTGCGCCAATCGACGTTGGCTTTCTCCAAACGTCCGCGCGCCTCCATCACCGTCACGCGAACCGGCTCTGGGTAATACCCGCCGCTGGAGACGAGAAACTTTTCGTCACTCAGGATGAGCAGCGCCTCCGCCATCGCCTGAAAACGTGTCTCGGGGAATGTTGCTTCGAGCTGCGTGACGAGCTTTGCCGCTTCATTGCCAAAGGCTTCCGGCAGTTCTGCGAATAGCCGCGGGGTCACTTTGCCGCGCGTGGATTTCAGCAGCCCCGTGATGGTTTCGCGTAACTCCCGCACGCCTTCGACCTTGCTCGCCACGAGCGGCACCACCGTTACACCGAGCGCCTTGCCCAGCGCGTCGCCGTCAATGTCGTGGCCGTTCTCGTGCGCCACATCCATCATGTTCAACGCGAGGATAGTTGGGTAGCCGAGTTCAATAACCTGGGTCGCGAAGTAAAGATTGCGCTGAAGATTCGACGCATCCACGACGACCACGACGACTTGCGGCGGCGGCACTTCCCCGATGCGATGGAAGAGCACATCGCGCGCAATCTGTTCATCAAGCGATTGCGGGCTAAGCGAGTAGGTGCCGGGCAGATCGAGGATTTTGACGGCGAAGTCCGGCGGCGTGCCGAGCAGTCGGCCTTCCTTGCGCTCGACGGTGACGCCGGGATAGTTGCCAACCTTGGCGCGCAGACCGGTGAGCGCGTTGAACAGCGTCGTCTTGCCGCAATTCGGATTGCCGGTAAGGACGACGTGGCAGGCGTTGGGCGCGGCGGATGACATCAGAAATGACGAATGACGAATGACGAATCAGCGAGCCGGCTCGGCGCGCGCTGATCGGATTCTAGATTCGGGAATTCGTTCGTCATTCGTCATTCGTCATTTCTTGGTCACGAGAATCTGTTCAGCCTCATGCTTCCGCAGCGAGAGGTTGTAGCCGCGCACCTTGATCTCCACCGGATCACCGAGCGGCGCGAAGCGGACGAGTTCAATGGTCGTACCGACGAGCAGGCCCATTTCCAAAATGCGCCCGCGATTTTCGGCGGGAATTTTAATCTCCGTGACGACGGCACGGGAACCGACTTCGAGCGAAGTCAGCGGTTGGACGGAGGCGGACATCAGGCGGCGAGGCGTTGCGGTTTGATCTTCTCGACCCAGATCAAATCCGCGAGTTGGGAGCTGAGGCCGAGGCGCGCGTTGCAGACCTGGCAGATGAGGTTGGGGTTGCTGCTCAGGAGCTTCACGCGCTGCTCCTCGCAGAAGCCCATTTCACGCAGTCGCGAGGAAACTTCGGGCGAGGCGGAGAGCTGCTTGATGCGCACGGAATCGCCCGCCTTCACCTCGCTCAACATGCAGAGCGGGGCGGAGGAATCTTCATTTTTCAAGTGGCCGGCGGAATTG